>DAIRTB010000166.1:0-5594 GCA_036804105.1 Bacteroidota bacterium
GCTCAATAATTCCTTAGCTTTTAGTCTTGCATCTTCTAGAATCTTAGCTTTTTTCAAGGTTAGCTCTTCTTCTTTTAGCCGAGTCTTTTCCATTAATTCTGCCAACATCTGGTCTTTCATTTCCATGAGTTTGCGCATCTGCTCCAACTCTTGTCGCTCTTTGTTAATTTCGAGCAACACATCGTCCATATTTCTGTCTTGCGCCCCAACTTTCTTAATGGCTTCGTCTAAGATTTTAGAACTTAAACCAATTTTTCTGGCAATTTCGAAAGCGAAAGAACTACCCGGCGCACCCATGCTTAGCTTGTATTGAGGCGATAAAGTTTCTGCATCGAAACCCATTGCGCCATTTACAATACCCTGCGTATTGGTTGCATAAACTTTAAGGTTAGAATAATGCGTATTTACAATTCCGTAAGCACTTTTCTTTCGCAAATGTTCTAGAATGCTTTCGGCAATTGGTCCACCATAATGCGGGTCTGTTCCGGTTCCAAATTCATCGATTAGAAAAAGGGTATCATCATAGGCATTTTCAACAAAATGCTTCATGTAACTTAAATGCGAACTGTAGGTACTTAAATCGTTCTCGATAGATTGAGCATCACCAATATCCACAAAAAGAGAAGAAAAAACTGGAAGTTGAGTACCTTCTTTAACTGGAATAAGAAACCCAGATTGAAACATTAATTGTAGCAAGCCAACGGTTTTCAAGCAAACCGATTTCCCCCCAGCATTTGGACCAGAAATTACCAAAATATGGTTTTCTCGGTTCAAAATCAAATCGAGCGGAACAATTGATTTTCCTGCTTTTTTATGATTAAGATACAAAACGGGGTGAACAGCACCTTTCAACAACAAACTTTGGCTGTTACTAATAATGGGCGAAATAGCTTGGATTTTGTTGGCAAATCGAGCCTTGGCTCTAATAAAATCTAGCTCCGAAATAATGGCGTAGCAATTCTCAATATAGCGAACATGCGGACGAAGCGTGGTTGTTAACCCAATGAGAATGTTTCTAATCTCCCTACTTTGCGCAAGTTCAGAATTCCGAACTTCGTTGTTGAGATCTAAAATCTCGGCAGGTTCTAAGTAAACCGTTTGTCCTGTGGCCGATTCATCGTGGATAAATCCTTTAATCTTTCTCTTGTGTTCAGCGAGCAAAGGAATTACCAATCGGCCATCTCGTACAGAAACCTGTCCATCTCCAACCCAGCCCATATTTTTGGCATTTCGGTAAATGGTTTCCAAACTTTTTCTGGCCATGGTTTGGGTGCGAAGTAGCCGCTCCCTAATTTTCATTAACTCTGGCGATGCATTGGGGCGAATATTTCCCCGCTCGTCAATTATCTTTTGTATCTGATCTACAAGTTGCTTGTCTGGAACCCTTCCTACCAATAAATTACTGAGTTCAGGGTATTGCTCCTCCTTTTTAGAAAAGAACCCAATAACCTGATTGAAATATTTAAGGATTCTGAGTACACTAAAAAACTGATCTTCGTCTAAGTATGCGCCATCAATTAAAGCACGATTCAGAAAAGTTGGAATGTGCGGTAAATTCTCATCTGGAAAGCCTTGGTCGAAGCTAATAACTTGTTGAAATTCTGAGGTTTGTTTTAGTAAACTCCTTATTAAATCTTCATTGTTGAGAAATTGGGTGTTCAGTAAAAATTCTCTCCCTCCCTCTGTTTGGCATTCTGCGGATGTCCACTCTAATATTTGATCGAACCCTAATTTATTGAATAAATCTAGCGGAAAAAGTTCAGGGTTCGGGGACTGGTTGATTGAGGATTTCATTTAAATTTTTATTAACCTTTTCGTACATGCGTTGCATGGTTTCTGGACTATTTTCCTGATAGAAACTCAAAGTCTCGAAAAAGGTTTCCGCATTTGTATTGTGTTGAGAAAAAATATGTTCATAAGTGGCTTTCATAAATCCATGTGTTAGGGTGTCTTTTCCCGCTACAATTTTATTGCTACGTAAGCCTTCAATTATTTGAATGTCAGTTAGAATTAATACAAACTCATCTTCTTTAATTATACCTTTGGGTGGTTTGGTGTCTGATGCTAAATTGGTACAAGCAAAAAACAAAAAACCTGCAAAAAGACTTATAATATTGCCTTTGAAACTAATCATACTGCAAAAATACCCAATTAATGAGCATTTCAGCACAAATATTACATTATAAGAACGAGCTTAAAAAACATGGATCAGCTAAATTGGTAGCAGTTTCTAAATTTCAACCAAATACAGCAATTGAAGAAGCTTACCTCGCAGGGCAGCGGCTATTTGGAGAAAATAAAGCACAAGAGATGCAGCAGAAAGCTTCATCATTACCAAAAGATATTGAATGGCATTTTATTGGCCATCTTCAAACAAACAAGGTAAAGTATATTGCACCCTTTGTTAATTTGATACATGCAGTTGACAGTCTAAATTTGGTTAAGACCATTCATAAAGAAGCAAATAAAAACAACCGAACCATAAATTGCTTGCTGCAAATTCATGTTGCAAAAGAAGAAACTAAATTTGGTTTTAATGAGGATGAATTGAAGCAATTTATAAGTGAAAAATCGTATTCCGAATATCCTTTAGCAAATATTTGTGGCATTATGGGCATGGCAAGTAATACAACTGATAAAGGCCAAATTGAGCAAGAGTTTGATCAAATTTTGCGAGTTTTCAATTATTTGAAGGAAAATCATTTTAAAGAAAAAGCAGATTTCGAAGAGATTTCAATGGGTATGTCTAACGATTGGGAAGTTGCAATTTCAAAAGGAGCCACATTAATAAGAATTGGGAGTTCTATATTTAGACAATAGGAAGAAACCTAATTTTTATAGAATTATTTTTCGTTCCTTAAACCAGTTAATTGAAAATAATCGAAAAAAGTAAGCTATTTGTCGAAATTGCAATATCTTAGCAAATATTTTTCCAAATTGAAGCAATTAACCCGAGCATTAGTTAGAAAGGTATTAAGTACCAAGTTGACAATATTATATATTTCAATAGCCTTTAGTACTTTGACCTTCGCAAGCAGACCGTCAAAAGACAGTATTCTAAATGCATTTAATCAACCCAAGACTAAATTTGAAGAAAAAGTATTCTTAGCAATAGAATTAAGTAAGCGTTATGTAAAAAGTAATCCTGATTCTTGTCTATATTATTTAAACTTCGCCGAAAAGCATATAAATAAAGAAAAAAATCTCGACACTTGGTTTTCTTTTCAATTATCAAAAGGTCAGTATTTTGGAATTAGGGGCGAAATAAAAGAAGCAGATCTGTATTTTTCTAAAGCAAAATCTCAAATACCAAAAGTAAAAAACCAACTCTTAGTAGCCGATTTGTATAATGTAATTTCAGAATTAAAGCGAAGAACTGGAGAGGTTGATAGCAGCAATTATTATGCAAATATAGGCTTAGCATTGGTTGAGATACATGGAATTGGTACTTATGAACATGTGGCTTTACTTGGCTTGAAAGGAATTGCAACAGCAATATATGGAAATCATACACAGGCTATTGCTTATTTTGAGAAAGGTTTAGAATACGCTACCAATAATGGCCATAACCGCCAAATAGCGCTAATGTGCACAAACTTAGGCACTAATTATACCCACATGGGTATGCAAGAAAAAGCACTTCAGTTTTATTTAAGAAGTATGGATGCCGCAAAAAAATTAAATGATGTAAATCTTTTAGGTTTAAATTATAATAATATTGGCATGCAATATTTTAGAATTGATGATAAAAATTTTGCAAAACAGTATTTATTTAAAGCAAAAAAGATTTTCGAGGAAGCTGAAGATTTATTCAACTTAGCAGATGTTTTATTGAATATAGGTAATTTATATGGAAGCGATAAAATATACGACTCTAGCTTTTACTATTTTGAAAATGCAATATCAATTTACAAACAGATAGGCGATGTTAATGGCCAAGCAACAGTGCTCTCTAATATGGGGCAAGCAAAATACCTTTCTGGAAATATCTCAGAATCTAAGGAAATTTTTCAAGAATCCTTAGATCTACATCTTTCAATTAACGATTCATCAGGAGCACTTTACCCTTATGTGAAAATCGCAAAAATAGAATTAGACAACAAGAATTTCAGAGAAGCAATTAATATTGGTACCATAGCCTATAAGCTTGGTAGAAATAGAAAAATATACAGTGAATTAATCTATTTATATCCAATTCCTATTAATGCACATAAAGCGTTAAACAATAACGAAAAAGCACTTTTTTTTGCCGAAGAGTTTCTTGAAATTAAAGATTCTGTATTCAACTTACAAAATCAGAAAGAATCAAGCTACAAATTGGCAGAATTTGAATATTTACAAAAAGAAAAAAATCTTGAAGCTGCTCAACTAAAAAAAGACTTGCTTGCTAACCAAAAGATTGTTGAACAAAGATTTTTGCTGTACACCATTTTGGTTGCCTTAACTGGGTTGGCATTTATAATTTTCTTGTTGCTTAAACAAAATAAAAACAAGAAATTGGCAATGAAGGAGCTGGAAATTAAAAATAAAGCAATTGAAGATTATAGCGCAAAATTACTTGCCATAAACGATGTGAAAGATCGACTATTTTCAATTATTGCCCATGATCTTAGATCTCCGCTTGCTTCTACACATTCAATTCTACAGCTTTTAAAGAGTGGACAGATAAACCAAAACGACTTCTTAAAAATCTCTGGCGATTTAGCTGAAAACATAAAACACACCACAGAAATTACTGAAAATCTGCTGAGTTGGGCTAAAAGTCAGTTGAAAGGTATTGAATCTGATCCTATTGACTACAACATTTTTAATGCCTGCGAGCGCCAAATTAAGTTATTGCTAGAAAACAAAAATTATCAATACATTGTGATAAGTAATGAAATTGATAAAGATTTAAACTGCTTTGTAGACCCAAATTTAACGGATATTATTTTCAGAAACCTAATTTCCAACAGTCTGAAATTCTCTAACAACAACAGCAGCATTGTAATAAATAATAGAACAATTGGAGATAGATGCTTCATTAGTATTTCAGATTCTGGCATTGGCATGGACAATGATCAACTTGAGAAGATAAAAGGCCGAATTAGCTTTACATCGGAAGGCGAAAGAAACGAAAAAGGTACTGGTCTAGGTTTGCTTATCTGTAACGATTTTATCGAGCTTATGGGTGGAAAACTAGAAGTAGAAAGCACTCTGGGTGTCGGAACAACATTTACTTTCGATTTACCGCCTTCAATTAATAAACCAATTTCTAATTGGTCGAACTAGTTTCCTCAGCCCATTTGGGTTTGTTAGCCAATACCTGATGGAAAATTTCGCATGTTGTTCCATGTGAGCCCGGCAAATAACCTGCACTCATTAGAAACTCGTTAACTATTTCGCCTCCAGTAAACTTAAAATGCTTCTTAAAAAGTTTTACCCATTCTGCTTTGGTTTTTGGGTGATTTAGATCTAGCCAAGCTTTAAAAGAACCAAATTCCTTCTGAAATTCCAGTATTACCTTAGCATTGTAAATAACTGCCGAAACTTTCAACCTGTTTCTAATAATTCCTGGATCGTTTAAAAGGCGTTCAACATCCGAATCTTGGTAA
>DAIRTB010000167.1:0-5591 GCA_036804105.1 Bacteroidota bacterium
TCATGAATTTTAAAAACGTATTAATACCATTTATAGCATTTGCGGTAATGGCTTGCGAAGGGTCATCACAATCTAAAGATGCCAGCATTTATGGCAACATCAAAGGCGGAAGTGGTAAAACCATTTTCTTCGAAGAGTTGGGTGGTAAAACCGTAACCGTTATAGATTCTGCAGTAATTGCAGAAAATGGCACTTTTGCTATGAAGGCTAAACCAAAAACAGAAGGCTTTTATAGATTAAGATTAGGTTTAGATCCACAAGGATTAACCCTTGCACTTAAACCAACTGAGAAAGTTGAAATTAAAGCCGATGCTGCTACTTTCAATGTTGGCTATGAGGTAAAAGGTTCTCCAAATTCTATTGCATTGGCCTCTTTATTGCAGGAAATGAAAACAGTGGATACCAAAAGCAATGCACTAAACGAAATGGTAATGGGCGCTCAAGGAAAACCTGGTTTCGATTCAATTCGTAACGCTGCCACGCTTACCTACCAACAAATGTTGAAAGAGCGTTCAAGCTATCTTAAGAATTTTGCAGGTAAGAATTCAAACAATTTAGCTGGTTTGTTCAGTTTAAATCTGATGGATATCAACGAGGAGTTTCCTTTTATGGATTCAATTTTTGCAGTCTACAAAAGTGCCAACCCAGAATCTAAATACTTACCTGATTTCGATGCTTACCTTGGCCAATATAGAAATAAGCCAAGAACCAATATTGGCGATATGGCGCCGGAAATTAATCTTCCAACTCCAGATGGCGGAACTTTAGCCTTATCTTCTTTAAGAGGTAAATTGGTGTTGATAGATTTTTGGGCTAGCTGGTGCGGGCCATGTAGACAAGAAAACCCAAATGTGGTGAGAGTTTACAATCGCTTCAAAGATAAAGGCTTCGAAATTTATGGCGTTTCTCTTGATAAAACCAAAGAGGCGTGGTTAAAAGCTGTAGAAGCCGATAAACTTACCTGGAAACATGTGAGCGATTTGAAATTCTGGCAGAGTGCAGGTGCAGCGGCTTATGGAGTCCAATCTATACCTGCAACAGTTTTGGTAGATAAAACAGGGAAAATTATAGCAAAAGACCTGCGTGGAGCTGCTTTAGAAGCAAAAATTGCAGAAATTTTAGGTGAATAAATCGCCAATATTAATTTTTGCAAAGTACCTTTAGTGAGTAACAGTAATTTAATCTTAAGATAACCTTTGAATTAAATTAATGCAGTCTCTTTACAGAGGATTAACACCATGATAATGAGCACAAATAAAGTCAAAATTCTAGCTGTAGACGACGAAAGCGACATCCTGGAAATTATTGAGTACAACCTCAAGAAAGAAGGATACGAGGTTTACACCGCCAATAATGGAGAAGATGGCGTTCGCATTGCAAAAGAAATTAACCCTGAACTTATTATCTTAGACATTATGATGCCTAAGTTAGACGGCATTGAAACTTGCAGACAAATTAGAGATATCGACAAGCTTAAAAAAGCCTATATCGTTTTCTTAACTGCAAGATCCGAGGAGTTCTTAGAAATTGCTGGTTTTAACGCTGGTGCCGACGATTACATTGCAAAACCTATTAAGCCAAGAGCTTTGGTAAGCAGAATCAACGCCATTTTACGCAGAACCCACGGTAAAGAAGATGCTTCGAAAGTTAAAATCGAAATCATGGATTTGGTAATCGACCGAGAAACTTACATGGTGTATCGTGGCAAAGAAGAAATTGTGCTTGCTAAAAAAGAATTTGAATTGTTATACCTGTTGGCATCGAAACCAGGAAAAGTTTTTTCTAGAGAGATGATTCTAGAAAGCATTTGGGGTAACGATGTGGTAGTAATTAACCGAACCATAGACGTACACATTAGAAAGCTGAGAGAAAAAGTTGGCGAAGATTATATTAGTACCGTAAAAGGTATAGGTTACAAGTTCGAAACCAATTGAAAAATCCAACCCCAGCATCAGTAGCCTTAATATCAGCCTTAGTAATAGGGCTGATTTCTGTTTTATTACGTTTGATTAACCAAGCCCCTTGGTGGCAAATTTTAGCAGAAGGCGCATTGATGTTTGCGGTTGCTTACGGCGTAATTCTTTACGGCATAAATTACTTCATCTACAGAAAAATAAAATTGGTTTACAAAACCATTTATGAGTTAAAATCTAACAAGTTTAATAGCTTGATGTCTCGGGTTAATTTGCAAAAAGACCCTTTAAATGAAGTTAACAGAGAGGTTTTGCAGTGGGCAAAAGACAAATCTTTAGAGATTAATCAGCTTAAACGAATGGAAGAATACCGCAAGGAATTCTTCGGAAATGTTTCTCATGAATTGAAAACGCCTATTTTTAATCTTCAGGGCTACATTCATACCCTATTAGATGGTGCACTGAGCGATCAAGATATTGCACGCCACTTCCTAAAAAAGGCGGCCAAAAGTGCCGATAGAATGGAAGCCCTAGTTGCAGATTTATTGAAGATTGCGCAATTAGAAGATGGCTCCATCCGGCTTGATATCGAAATATTCGATGTGCACGAAATGATTCGAGATATTTTTGAATCGCTGGAGCTGAAGGCAAAAAGCAAGGGTATCAACCTAACCTTTAAGCAAGGAATTATTCCACCTTTTTATGTGGAAGCCGATAAAAAGCAAATTCGCCAAGTTTTGGTTAACCTGATTGTGAACTCCATAAAATACGGTAAGCAAGGCGGCGCAACTTTGGTTGGTATTTACGATATGGATTCGTATTACCTCATAGAGTTGTCTGACAATGGAGAAGGCATTGAACGGGAACACTTACCTAGATTATTTGAACGGTTTTACCGAATTGACAAGGGAAGATCTCGTGAAGAAGGCGGCACTGGATTAGGCTTAGCCATTGTAAAACACATTATTGAAGCACATAACCAAACCATTAACGTGCGTTCGAGTCCGGGCATTGGCTCTACCTTCGGATTTACTTTAAAGAAAGCTGATAATAAGTAAGGCTTTTTCTGCAATTTTGCAGTCCGATGAAAAAATTGAAATTCGAAGATCTTATCCTTTTCGAAACTCCAGAGGTTATAGTTATTAATAAGCCACCGTTTATTAGCTCATTAGACGAGCGCAGCGGAGAAGGCGACAGCATACTTAGATTGGCTAAAGCGCATTATGAAGAATTGCAGCTTTGCCATAGATTAGATAAGGAAACTTCAGGCGCTATGGTAATTGCCAAGAACCCAGAAACGTATCGCCATATTTCAATGGAGTTTGAACATAAGCGGGTATTAAAAAAATATCATGCAGTGGTTGAGGGAAATGTAGATTTCCAAAACTTAGAAGTTGATCTTCCAATCGGAAAAGGCAAAGGCGGATTGATGCGCATCGATTATTCGGAAGGGAAAGAAGCAATTACCTACTTTACCAGCTTGAAATTCTATCGCCACTATACCTTGATGCAATGCATTCCGATTACTGGGAGAACGCACCAAATTCGCATCCATTTAGCAACTCAGCGTACAAGTATTTCTGGTGATGTAGCTTATGGAGGGAAACTTCCATACTTATCTCAACTCAAGCGTAAATACAATTATCCCGCAGAAGAGGAGGAGCGAGCCATGATGAACAGAGTTGCGCTTCATGCACACGCCATCAAATTAAATTACGGACCAGAGTTGCAGTTAGAAGTAACTGCTCCCTACCCCAAAGATTTTGAGGTGTTTGTTAAGCAGTTAGATAGATACGATCAGTTGTAGGGGGGAGGGATTTTTTTTGTTCTGTAAAATATAAAGTCTAAGATAATTTGGGTCTGCTGAAAGATTGAAGTTTCTGAACATAAAAGCGCCAATGAAAACAGAAATTCTTCTATTTTATTCAAAAATCAGCTATAATGGCCGGAGGCCATTTTCATAAACAACACTCGGCAGAGCCGAGCGTTGGCGTGGATTTTAAGTGATGATTTTGTTTATTTTATACCCTTTTAAAGCGCCAATGAAAACAGAAATTCTAACGTTTCGACAAGACTCAACGACCGAATTTCTGTTTTCATTGGCTTTTTGCAAATATTATACGGCTATGTTCTTAATCACCATATTATCACATCAGCAGATCATCACATCAATTTTTGGACAAGACTCAACGACCGAATTTCTGTTTTCATTGGCTTTTTAGCAAATATTTTTGGGCTATTCTCCTTAATCACCAAATTATCACATCAGCATATTATCACATCACCACATCACCAAATCAAACTACTCCCACAACAAACCATCTACCTCACGTGTTTCAGCATTGAAGTTGATGCCGATGTGGTGTATGGGTAAGCTTTTTTCTTTGAATCGCTCGGTGTAGCCACGGCCTTTAATTTGCTCTAGAGCTATTTCGGCAGATTGATTGAGTTTAAATTCTAGGCAATATATTTCGTTTTCGTGAATTACAATAGCATCAGCTCTGCCGTTTTGCGTGTGCACTTCACTGAATATGTAAACATTGAGAAGTGAAAACAGCAAGTGTACAATTGCGTGGTAATACTGCTCGTTTTCACGTTGCCAAAGATCATAAGGGATTTGTGAGAATGCCAGATTAATGGACTTCTTCATTAAATCTGCGTCTTTGGTTTGAAGCGATTCTAGAAGTTTTTCTAAAATAGAGCTAGAAGAATCTTTATCGCCCTGTATGTATTGATCGGCTAGATTTCTAAGATAAGATGCCCTTACCTCTTCGTTTGGAAAACTCAACTTATAGTTTTGAAGTATAGAGCTTTTGCGCTTTATGGTTAAATAACCTGTTTGAAACAAAATGGGTGCTATTTTTAGATTTTCTAAATCAAAATTACCCAAATCGTTTTCATTCATTATAATTTCTTCAAACTTATAAATGTGCTGTGCCCTGCACATTTTCATTAAGAAAGTAGGTGTACCTGTTGCAAACCAAAAGTTTTTGAAATCGCCACCACCAACAAAAAAACTTAAAATTGAAAACGGATTGTATAATGTTTGTCCGGCATGATGAAACTTATACCCATTGTACCAGCGTCTAATTTCTTCTTTATTGTAGATTTTAAGCTCCTCTACAAAGTTGTCTTCTAATTCTTTTTGGGTAATTCCGCATACCTCGTTGTAATCTCTAGCAGTTGATAGGTCGGTAAGGTTATTCAAATCTGAAAAAATGCTCACTTTGCTGAATTTGCTTACGCCGGTTATGAAAAGAAGTTTCAAGAAAGGGTCGGCATCTTTGAGTATGCTGTAAAAACTTTTGAGAATTTCTCTGTTCTCTAGGGCTTTGTGTAAATTATCTTTATTTAGATAATCGATCAGAGGTTTGTCGTATTCGTCAATGAGAATTACCACACCTTTCTGGTACTTTTTAAAAAGTTTTTCAATTAATTCCTGAAATTTTTGAGAAACAACTGTTTCTTCACTTTCAATTTTATAAAATTTAAATATTCTATCTAGTTCTTTTTCAATAGCTTTATCTAGTGACATTTCACGGTAACCAATATTCGAAAAAGATATTCGTATAATTGGGTAGGGCTCAAACTTCCATTTATCATACACGTAAAGCTCTCTGAAAAGCTCTTGCTCACCTTGAAAAAGGTAATCTAAAGTGCTTAGAAATAAAGATTTTC
>DAIRTB010000168.1:0-5583 GCA_036804105.1 Bacteroidota bacterium
CGTAAGTTTTACAACTATTGAAGGAAATTAGATTACGTGGTGATGAGTTGATGTGCTGAAATGCTGATATTCAGTTATTTTAATTTTAATGTTTTGGGGTTTTTCTTAGCATGTCTGATTGTTAAAATTACTATAAACTCACCTGAAATTTCGTAATAAACTAAATATGAGTTTATTACTTTAATGAATACACCTGATATATCGGTAAGCCTACCTATCTTCGGAAATTCAAGAATTAGCGTTAAGTGTTCTTCTATTTCTAAATTAAGTTTGGTACTAAAAGTGTTGGATTTATTTTTTTTAATCCAAAAGCGTAAAATTTCCAAAAGTTCATTTGTGGCCTTTATAGACCATATTATTCCCCTAGGCATTTACCAATTTTCATTTTAACTTCTTCGTAAGACAAAAAATCACCATTCGCAATTTCAGTTCTAGCTTCTTCAATTGCCGTTTTCTCTTCTTTATTTGTTGTATATACTACTTTATCACTTTGATACTTTAGCAATAGTAGCAGTTCTCTTAGCCTAAATTCATCAGAAAGGTTTGTTATCTGTTTGATTATATCAATTTTCAATTCGGCTGCGCTCATAAAATTATTGGAATCCATAGTTAAAACTAAGAAAAAATTTATGCAATCAATAAAACCTTTTCAAAATTATAAGCTTTGTTCGAAATTTTAAGCTTTGTTCGAAATTTGCTCAAATCTATATTTACATCCTCCCAAAATACTCCTTATACCATTCTGTTTCGTGGTGATCAATTTTTGAGGAATCCACTCCATGATTTGGATCAATTTTCGAGTACAGCAATTCTAAGGATGCAAAATCTCGTTGACTGATTACCTTAAATCCGTTTTTCATTAGTAAGGCGGCACTAACGCCAGCTCCAATTTGATATACTTTGTTTTCTGAAAAGCGGTTGCCATTGTAAATTACTTGGCTGCCACAAGCTGCGCTAATGTCCATCATTACCGCAATTTCGATGGATTCAGATTTGGCAATTTCTAACATTTTTTCAGCGGCTTTTATCATTCCTTCGCTCCAATCCACTCCACTTTCTGTAAGTACCCTTGCTCTCCCTTCTAATACATCTATTCCAGTTCCACCATAAAAGTCACACATTTCTCGTGGGGAGCCGAAAGAAAAGTCTTCTGGGCAGAATTTTACAATTCTCACCGTATGATACCTAAGTAATTTTAAAGCTGATGGATATTTTCCATTGGCGGTCCCATCATATCCGCAAGTAATTCCTGTTAAGCAGGCACTCATCAAAACTCTAAGTGGATTTTCTTTTGTTGGCTTTCTAAGGTGTTTTAGATATTCTTTGTCGGTCATAAAAAGAGGTTTGTAAAACAAAATTAAGCTGTTATTAAAAAGCAAGCAAATTCAATAAATCACTTTCTCTCAAAAACCTCTACTTGAATTTGATCTATGAATACAGGGTTAATTCCCTTAAATTCAAAATAAATCTTAAGAATATCTTTCTTATTTCTTACCTCAGGGGTTAAGTAATTCATTTGTACTTTATTCCACTGTTTAGGTTTTATGTTCATTTTATCTGAACCGAAATAAACATGGCCATAACCTCTTCTATTATGTTCAAATTGAGCAATTAACGAAAATGTGTTTTGATCTAATTCTTCTGTAGGATAAACATATGCAGTTATTCTTATGAATGCGTGGTCTTTTTTGGTTAACTCCTTGTATTTAGCAATCACATTGGGGGAATATACATTTATGCTATCCATTTTAAAAGCATATTTTCCCGAATAAGCAAATGTTGAATTTTTCATTTCGTCATTTTCAAAATCTAATATGGTAAGTGTTTTCGATGTATAATCGTCTTCATTAAAACTTGATTCGGGTGCGTAAAAGGATCTCTCAATCAATAACAACTTCTTATCTTCATCAGATGCCCACAGCTTTCCAAAAACTTTGAAATAATATGCCTTCGTCATTCGGTCGCCACTAATTACGCCGTAATGTAACTGTTTGGTCTGAAATAGATTTAGAGCAATACACCCAATAATTATTAAACCAATTATCTATTTGAAAACTTTCTTTTTAGAAACCCAAGTTGAAAAGTATCCTAAAGCAATTCCCATAATGGGGTAGGAGGGAATCAAGGCTCTTGCACTTAAAGATTGTGCATACCACCAACAAGTCCAACTTGAAACCAAATAAAGGTTTATAATAAAATATGCACAGGTTGCATAAAATATTAGCCGATTATTTTTATGCATGAAGTAAAACCCGATAATGGCAAATACCATGACAGGTGTATAAATTAACCAACCTTTTCTGAAACTAAATAAGAAATCTATGGTGTGAGGATTAAGGAAATCTAAGCCCTCACCAGCATTGCCCCCATAAGATGTATTAATTAGTTTGCCCGAAAAAATTAGCCAATAGACTACTTGAAACATTCCGATGCTGAAGATTATACTCGCAAAAATCTTTATTTGTGCTTTGTGAGTTTTGAGAAATTCACTTCTTTCTTTAAAAGATAAAGGAGTTTGAACATTCCATAAAAATGGAATTAATAAACACACAATCTCTGTAGGACGACTCAAAATGGTTATTCCGCAAACAACTCCTAGCCAAATAATGTACTTTAATTTATGATTTTCGTGCCATGATATGGTGAGCCAAAGGATTAATGCATAAGAGGTAAATAAATAGTTGTGCGACATGGCATTAGCACCATGCATGGTATTATGCATTAAATAGTTGGTTCCGAAAACGATTATTATGAGTGTTGCAGCAACTATTCTGGAACTAAAGAATCTAACTAACACCTTTGTGAGTATCCAAATACCTACTATGGAATAAATCATTCCACCAACGAAAATTGAATACTTGTAAGGTGCTGAGAATCCATCGGCAGGATAATCTGTAAGTAAAGCAATTAAGTGGGCAATGAAAAAAAATGGAGCATAAAAAAATGCCATGCCCATGGTATACTTCATAACATGTATTCCATTGGGCCTTTTAGTGGCTTGATAAAAGGTACCTGTACTCTCGTATTTTTCTATTATGCCTTGGATAATAGACTCATCTTGTAATCCTAAATCGTTATAAATAAAGGTGAGCGGTAAATATAAGTAGTAACCAAAAACATCCCAAGATAAAATATTTCCTGGGCCGAACATGAAGTTATTCGTGATTATAAAAGCTGCCAGAAGTGCAACTAGGATTTTTATAGGAATTGGAAGGTTCGATTTTAATTTCATGTTTACTAGGTAATCAAAGGTAACTTAAACACAAATAAATGAGTGCTTAATGATATTTTTAAGTGTTCAATAATAAAAAATATTTCTAAGTGGATCTGAATTTATCAAGAACCTCCGTTTTTCATTCCTTTTTCAATCTTTTCTTCAACCTCTACATGTTCTTCTGAGGTAGCTTTTTCAATATCCTCAGTATTGTCTTTATCTGGTTCGAAGCTTAGACCAATTAATAATGGAAAATGATCAGAGCCTATTGGCCCAAGCTTTTTTAAGGTGGTTAATCCAAATTCTTTAGAGTAAAAAACATGATCTAATGGATAGCGAAAGAATGGCACAAATACACTGTAGGTGTTAAAAGGACCTCTACCTTCTCGAGGGTCTAAAAGCTCGCTATACTTTCTGAATAGTTTAGAGGTTTTAGACCAACCCACATCGTTCAAGTCTCCAGCAACTACCGATGGTTGTTTAGTTTCTTTTATTTTTTTGCCAATAATTAGCAGTTCCGTATCTCTTTCGTAGGTATCTGTACCCGGTTTAGGTGGTTCTGGATGAACCCCGTAAAATTCAATTTTCCTTCCTGATGGCAGAGTTACTTTCGTAAATATGGATGGAATTTCTTCTTTAACCAGAAAGTTAACCGAACTTTCAGTAAGTGGTAGTTTCGATAATAACATCATACCATAAGTATTTTCTAATGGACGTTTTATAGCAAAAGGAAAATTTTTATCTAGTTTTTCAATTGCCTTTGCCCATGCTTTATTTGGTTCGTTTATTAGTAAAATATCAGGATTTTCTTTTTCAACTAAGGCAATAAACCGATTTTTGTCTTTGTTATCCATTCTGATATTTGAAACCAAAAGGGTAAACGTATCTTTATTTTGACCACTACTTTTTTTAGAGCGAGTTTTATAAATTGGGGTATATACAATTACGTATTTAAGTTGATAATAAATTGAGACTGCAAGTACGATTTGTAAACTCAATTTTAAATACCAATTATAATCTAAATAAAAATAAGAGAGCACAATTGCCAGTAATGCAATAATGGCAATTTGAACTCTGGGGAAATCAAAAATTCTAATCCACCAAATGCCAGAATTGATCAAGGGTAGTAAGGTTGCAATAACTACTAAGAAGCAAAGCACTAATGTAATTACCAACATATTTAGGAAGGTTTTAAAAAATCTACGTGAAAATAGATTTTTATTTTGAATTTTATTCAGAAAGGAAGAACCTATTGATCTTATTTTCTTCTATTCCTCTGTAAACGAAAGCCTCTTTTACCTGGTTATTGTAAAGCAATATTAAAGGTACGCCTCCTTGGGTTATGGTATAAAGCTGCTGCTTTGGTAGTTGAAAGTATGGAAAAGAGGTAGAGTTTGTTTCTACAAAAAATGCATCAATATCTGAAGAATCTGGAAAAACATACAAAATTTGAGATTCCTTAATTTTGTATTTATCTACAATTGTAGAGATTTTTTTAGCTGATAATTTACATAATGGGCATTTTGTGCTCAAAAAAGCGACTACCATTTTTTCGTTTTGCTTATTAGCTAAAAATTCATTTTCAAAATTAGAAAATGCCGTTGTATCGTAAGTTGCATAAGTTGCATACTCATCGTAATAGAGAAAATCTGGAGGAGAAATTATGTTGGGAATGGCCAAAGAAGTTACTCCTAAAACACTGGCAATAAGAGCTTTTCGCTTAAAAATAAATGTATTTAATCTTCTTACCCAAAATAAGCCAATTATTAGGAAAATATTCTTATAAATTGATTGTAATGGAGTTAAGGAAATATCGTTTCCGAAACACTGACAATTTTCTGTGTCACCTAGTGTTACTTTAAAAAAAAGAAATGCGGTAAAAACTAAGGTGGTTATCAGGGCAATGTCTACAATTCTTTTGTAAAAATTAAGACAAAGCAATATGCCAAGAAATAACTCTAATGTGATAATTAACCTAGCGGCAAGAATTGAGGCATCAAGAGAAAGAAATTCGGAACTGAAAATGTAAACCTCAAAATTATCTATGGTTATAAGTTTTAAGATTGCCGAAGCGATAAAAACTAACCCAATGATTAGCTTAGCTAAGTATTTAAGCATTAAATGCGGTTTTAAATTAAATAAAAAGGGATTGATTCAAAAAAATGAATCAATCCCTTAGGTTTTACTTAGTGCATTTAAATTCAGTAACAATACCTAAAGTTTCTGTTCTGGTATCCAAATCTGAACACTTTTCTTTGGTTTCAACTGTAGTTGTTACAGGAGGAAGACCAGTTGTAGTTGTAGTACCCAGGCGCGGTGTAGAACACATCGACCGCTTTGGTGTCCACGCGGTTCTCGGTCACGAACTT
>DAIRTB010000169.1:0-5573 GCA_036804105.1 Bacteroidota bacterium
CTAGAATGCCAAAATCTGCCTTATTTCTGAGCAGACGTTTTATTGCCCAATCGAAACTGATTATTTTTCGGTTTATAGGTTGCGTTTTCATCTGGTAAATATAACGAAAGCATGAAAGATTGTATTTTGGTTACTAAAGTAAACTGCCATTTCAACGAAAAACTTAAAGACTGATTAAAAAAGTAAATTATTACTCCGTTACTCGTTAAAAGCATTCATAACTACTAGCACACTTATTCAACCAATCCCCCTCCCCAAATTAACAATTAAAAAATGTTCAAACCATTATATTGCGTTTGCTTACGCCACGTTATTGGCTTACATTTACCCTCAAATTTCCTAAAATTCCTGATGAAAAAACTGCTTCCTTTTGCGATACTCCTACTCGGCATAATCGCTTTTTTTGCTTGTAATAAAAGCACACATTCTAGCCTCAGCAACAAAAACTTCGAAGAAGAGATTGCACTTCAACAAAACCTGGTTTTCACCTTTACTGAAGATCTAGTTTCTGATTCCCTCCTCAACAAATGGGATACCACTACCCTCCTCTACATCTCGCCTTATGTGCCAGGCAATTACATGTGGACGGCTAAAAACGAGCTAACTTTTTCGCCCAATAAGGGTTTCCTGCCAGCACAAGATTATGAGGTTTCTTTCTCAGATAATCTTGCCAAAATAGCTGGTAAAAAACTCGATTTGCCCTCAACTATTAAGATGCATACGCCTTATTTGAACGCTCAGGGCATCGATTTTTATTATTCCAGAAGCAGTGCAAACCCCAACAATTATACCGTTAGAGGCAATTTGGCTTTCAATTATCCTGTAAAATCTACTGAGGTTCAGGCCAAACTGAATGCACTTTACAACGATAAACCCATTGAGGTTGCCGTAATTTCTAATGAAACGGGCACAAGCCAAACTTTAGAATTCATCGGAATCGATCTAAAGCAAGCAGAAGGAAAAACCATCGAAATTAATATTGCCGAAGGTCTTAGCACCACGGTTTCTAAAAATAAAGCGCCAAAAGGTAGTCAGCTTAAAGGCATCATCCCAGAAAAAGGGAATCTGCAAGTGGTTTCTGTAAATGCCAGTCCTGATGTAGAAGGTGGAAGCGTAACGGTTTCCCTTACCCAAGCCATTCCAGAGCAAAACCTGGAAGCCATGGTAACTACCACACCAAAAGTAAAATCAACTTTCGAGTTATTAGACAATGGTTTTGTGATGCGTGGCGATTTCAAAATCGGCACCAAATATGAGCTGGTAATTTCTGGCGATTTAAAAGGCATTTTCGACAACACGCTTGGAGAGTCTTACACACACAATTTCGAAATGGGGAAAGTGCAACCTTTCATCGCTTTTGCGAATTCCAAAAGCATGTATTTGGGTTCAGAAGGTTTTAGAAACATCGCTTTAAAGGTTGCTGGAATGGATAAAATTCGTGTGGAAGTAACCAAAATTTACGAGAACAACATCCAACATTATTTTAGAGATGGCCGTTGGAACGATTATTATTATGATGAAGAAACGGACGAATATTCCGGCGGCTCCTACAACTACAATTCGTACAACTTAGAAGCTTATGGCGATTTGGTTATGGATAAGGTTCTGGATTTGAAATCTTTACCTAAAAAAGATGGCCTTTTTCTTTTGAACCTTGGCTTAGAAGACCGCACAGATTTCAAAGGCATTTATTTGGTAAATATTTCTAGTGAAGATTCTCGCTGGTTGAAAGCAACACAGGCCATCAGTTATTCAAATTTGGGTATGATTGTTAAGAAATCGGCAGATGAAATGTATGTTTTTGTGAATGGCATTAACGATGCAAAAGCAAGATCGGGCGTTGAAGTAAACATTTGGAGTACCAATAATCAGACTGCATTTAAAGGCACTACAGGTTCTGATGGTGTTTTTATTTTGAAGGATGCCCAAAAGAAATTGGGAAATTTTAGAACTGCAATGATTACCGTTAAGAATGGGAACGACTTCAATTTTCTGCATTTAAACGATAGCAAAATTCAAACTTCCAGATTCGAAGTAGGTGGAAAAATCGACAATATCGCTGGCACGCAAGGCTTTATTTATGGCGATCGGAATTTGTACAGACCTGGAGAAACTGCCCACATCGTTACGGTTCTAAGAGATGGAAATTGGAAACCGATTGCTGGAATTCCTTATCAACTAAAAGTTTATATGCCGAATGGAAGGGTTTTGCAATCGTTCAAAATCACCCCCGACAAACAAGGTGTTTCTGAGGTAAAATTGAATATACCTAGCGCTGGTGTTACCGGACAATATAATGTACAGCTTATTTCTCCAACCGATATTTTAATAGAATCTTACGCACTTTCAGTGGAAGAATTTATGCCAGACCGGATTTCTGTAAACACCAATTTGGTGAAAAACCTGTACAAAAATGGCGAGACCGCAACCATCACCGGAAATGTGATGAACCTTTATGGAACAGCAGCAGCCAATAGAAATTACAAGGTTTTGGTAAGTTTCAAGCGGAAGCAAATCAACTCTAAAGAATTTCCAGGTTATACCTTCAACTTGTATCAAAAAGAAGCAACTTATTTTGAAGACATTGAGCAAGATGGCAAAACCGACGAAATGGGAAATATTGCCAACAATTTCATCATCCCAGAAAAATATCAAGACATGGCTTTGCTTAAAGGCAGCGCTTTTGTAACGGTTTTCGATGAAACTGGCCGACCAGTAAATCGCCTCAACGAATTTGATGTGGCAACTCAACCTTACTTTTTGGGAATTGAAAGCGGTTATTCCTATTTATCAACCAGCACGCCCCAAATCACAAACATTGCTGCGGTAGATGCATCAGGAAAACCGAAACAGAATGTAAAAGCCAGAGTTCAGCTCATTAGAAAGCTTTGGCAAACTACTTTAGAGCGCAACGAATATGGAGATTTCCGCTATGTTTCTTCGAAAAGAGAAATTATTGTTTCCGATAAGGTTATGCTTATCAATGGAAAAGCGCCTTTCACTTTCCTGCCAAGTATTTCTGGCGAATACGAACTCCGTGCAAGTTTACCCGAAGCCGAAGGATATGTTTCTACAACTTTTTATGCTTACGGTTACAGCAACAACGGCATGAGTGGCTTCGAAGTGAATCAGGAAGGCACCATTACCATTGAAACCGACAAGAAATCGTACAACAATGGCGACCAAGCGAAACTGTTATTAAAAATGCCATTTAAAGGAAAAGTACTGCTAACGGTTGAGCGAAACAAACTCATCAGTTACCATTATTTGGAGGCGAGCGACAAGGCAGTAAGTTTCAATTTAGATCTCAAAAATGAGCATTTGCCCAACGTATTTATTTCGGCAACGGTTTTCAGACCACATAAACAAGATGGAGTTCCCCTAACGGTTGCGCACGGATACAAGAACATTGAGGTTCAGCCAAATAACAGTAAGCTCGATCTTAAAATTGTTGCTGCGGCGAAATCTCGATCGGGAATCAAGCAAAAAATCTGTGTAGAAACCAATGCACCTGCTGGAACGCCCATTACCATTGCCGCCGTTGATGAAGGCATTCTTCAATTGAACAACTACAAAACGCCTAACCCATTCAACTATTTCTACCAATCTAGGGCTTTGATGGTGGATGCTTATAACATGTACGGGCAACTTTTTCCAGAAATTGGAAGAAGTTCTACGGGTGGTGATGGTTATGAATTAGCCAGAAGAGTAAATCCATTCTCAAACAAAAGAGTGGAATCTGTTGCTTTCTGGAGCGGGGTTATTTTGGCTGATGGCAGTGGAAAAGCCTGTTTCGAGATTGCGGTTCCGATGGCGTTTTCTGGTAAAATCAGGTTGATGACTGCCGCAGTAAACAACGAGAAATTCGGTTCTACCGAAAGTGCCATGATTGTTGCCGATCCTGTGGTTATAAGCAGCGGCATACCTCGTTTTCTTGCTCCAACTGATGAGATTTCGATGCCAGTTACCTTGAGCAACACAACAGAAAAAGCCATGAAAATGAGCGTTTCGGTTCAAACCAAAAGTGGAATTGAAGTATTAGGAAGAAGCACCGAAACCGTAAATGTGGAGGCGAAACGTGAGGGTGTGGCATATTTCAAACTATTGGCTGGCAAGGTTGCGGGCAATTCTAGCATCACCGTAAATGTTACTGCAAATGGAGAGAAATTTGTTCAGAACACAAACATTACCGTTCGTCCCGCAAGTTCTTTACAAAAATTCTCAGGCTCTGGAGAAGTTCAAGCTGGCAAACAAGTAGATTTAATCTTGCCAAAAGGCTTCCTACCAGGCACTTTCAAATCGAAAATAATTTACAGCAACTCGCCACTTACGCAATTTGCTGGAGCTTTAGAATACCTTAACGGTTATCCACACGGATGTTTGGAGCAAACCATTTCGAAGGCATTTCCTCAAATTTATTTGGCCGATTTAGCGAAAGCGGTAAACCAAAATGTGGGTCAGTACAATCCGGCTTTCAATGTAAACGAAGCCATCAGAAAAGTAGAAGGAATGCAGATGTACAACGGTGCTTACAGCATGTGGCCCGGAAGATCTAGCTATTGGGATTACGGTTCGGTTTATGCAGCACACTTTTTAGTGGAAGCCAAAAAAGCAGGTTATGTGGTTAACGATGATATGCTTGCAGGTACGCTCAACTATTTGCAATCGATGGTTCAGGGAAGAGCAAGCGAGTATACCGAATCTGATGAATTTTTTGATGAAGCAACTGGCATAAGTACCAACCGAAGCAATATTAGAGCAGTGCCAAGCACCAGCAGTTTGTATGCAACGTATGTGCTTGCTTTAGCTGGCAGAGCCGATATGCCAGCCATGAATTATTACAAAAGCGTGGCGAAAGATCTTACCAAAGAATCGGGTGTTTTGTTGGCAGCGGCTTTCAAAATTACGGGCAACAAAAATGCGTTCGAGCAGCTAATTAATTACACGGGTTACCGACCAATTAACAGCAGAAGTTATGGTGAAGGTATTAATTCGCCAGTAAGAGAAAACGCCATTATTTTAAATGTTTTGTTGGATTATGAGCCTGCTAATCCTGCCATCCAAACTATTGTGGCAGATTTATCGAAGGCGTTTTCGGTAAACAATTATTACACTACACAAGAAAACTGTTTCGTTTTGTTGGCTATGGGGAAATATGCGAAGAAGAATATTTCCACCTCGGTTTCGGGAAGTTTGTTGGTTGATGGCGCAAAAGCTGCCGACTTCAAAGCTGGTCAGAATTCGCTAACTTACAGTAAAGCCAGCATGGGCAAAAAACTAACTTTCTCGGCTCAAGGCACTGGAAAAATGTACTACACTTGGATGGCAGATGGCATCGATGTGGTAAATCCGCCGAAAATGGAAGACAAAGGCATGTATGTTCGCAGAACGTATCTCAACAGCAAGGGTTACGAGGTTGATCAGCGGAAAATTAAGCAGAACGATCTCATCGTAGTTAAGATTACCATCGCAACTACTGCTAGCAATAAAATAGAAAATGTGGTAGTTACCGATCTTTTACCTGCTGGTTTGGAGGTGGAGAATCCACGAATAAGTGCGGTTGCAGAGCTTGG
>DAIRTB010000170.1:0-2244 GCA_036804105.1 Bacteroidota bacterium
CTTGAATTTGCTTGGCCATATCCGAACGACCCTTGGTTTTTAAATCGTTCAGTTCAGTTTTTAATGCCTCTAGCCCTTCTTTGGTAAAATATGAAATGCTCATGTTGAATTGTATTTATAGTGATAAAAAACAAAGGAAACGCCCCAAATGGAGCGTTTCCTAAATATGCGTGCAAAAATAAGAATTAAATCTTTATTCTAGCTCCAAAAACGTGAGCACCTCCGCCAAAAGTGGCCATAGGTCTGAAACTATAATCTAAACCAAATGCTTTTTTCTTCTCTTTACCATACGGTAGATCAACCGTTAAACCAGTGGCAAACCCGGTATAAGCAGTTTGTCTTAGATCTGGATTTAAGATATCGTTTTCGTAATTGAAACCAGCTCTTAAAAACAACATGTTTCTAAGGTTAAGTTCTGCACCAATACCTGTTTGATTTTGAGTAAAAGAGTTGTAAGTAAAATTAGCTGCGATAGTAAATTTATTAGTTGGACCAAAAAGAAAATCATAGCTACCACCTATATTCATCAAAGCTGGTAATTCAAAGCCTTCTGCTCTTTGTGAAATGGTTAAACTTATGTTCTGACCATCGGCTGTTGCTCTTGTTGAAAGACCATCACCACCATATTTCATTGGAGTACCAATATTACGTAAAGCAACACCAAATTTTACTTGTTCTTTGGCGCCAGTTACGTATTGAATTCCTGCATCAATGGCAATTCCAGAAGCGCTTACATCTGAAATGGATTCGTTGATTAGTCTAACTACAGCACCACCATAAATTCTTTTTGAGAATTCTCTGGCGTAACTTAAACTAATATTAGAAAACCTTGGTGTAAAGGTACCTATGCCACCATCAGGGAAATTGTTGGTGGTTATTTCAATTTCACCCAAATCTAAAGAGGTAATTGATAGACCTAAAACACTTGACTCACTAATTCTTTGAGCAATACCAAATGCATTAATATTAACCGTACCAGCAAACATTGCAGAGCGAGAGAATAATAATTCTGTCTTATCTACAAATGCTAAGCCTGCAATATTGAAACGCTCAGACTCTAGACCTCTAATGGTTGAAGAATTAATACCATTCCAGCCAGAACTTCTGCTCCATGGATTAACTAAAAGCTGCGTAGCTCCCGCTTGCCCCCTTCTATCAGGGTTTCCCCCGAAAGATTCGGGAGAAAGACCTGCTACAAGTGCAGCTGCAATAAAGAGCGATTTATATGAGAATTTATTCATTGTGTGTGTGTGATTTTTAGAAGGTGTCTAAGTCTAGTGGTCTTAATACGCCAAACCATTTGATAATTTTATCGCCTATGCCTGGTGCGTTAACATGAATAACATACATACCCGATGCAATTGGAATTCTTGCTTGGTTTTTCAAATCCCATTCAATCCAGGTTGTTTCATCGTCTTTACGTAAAGAGCGTACTAATGTACCGTCTAAGGTAAAGATCTTAACCGTACAAGATTTAGGTAAATTGGTAACCTTTACCCTATTATCAATCTGCGAAGTTTCGTAGCTTGAGAACGCATAGTAAGGGTTAGGAACAACTCTAATGATCTCTAATGCATTAACAGCCGTTTCCTGATCTTGCTTAACCGCAGCTATGTTATCCATATTGATGGTATAGAAAGGGTTACGGTTGTTAACGTAAGTAACGTTAGGATCTGCAACTTCAGGGTATTTAGCATACGCTTTTGCAACTCTTAGCTTAACGGTTACGGTATTGTCTAACAACTTCCTACCAGTTTCTACCCTCGGCATAGTAACCCAAGCAGCTCTTGAGAAAACGTTTCTAATATTAATTGCAGAAGGAGTTCTTAAGGCATTTCTACTAGCTAAACCCTCGTCGTAACGAGTATTCATAACGTAGATATAATGCTTTCCACCCCAAGCAAATAATGGTTCGCCAACGGCTCCTTGAATTTTATCTGTAGGATTCCAAAGTAAATCTCTGCCATTGTCGTTTACAAAGCGACTATCCTCACCAAAGATGATGTTTAAACGCTCGCCTGTTTCTAAATTAATGGCATATCCTGGGAACCAACCTCTACCAATATCATCTGGATCTGAAACTGGGTTACCTTCTTTATCGATTGATGTTTTTCTTCTTGCAAAGTACCTAGGAGTTTGCCCTTCAGCCTCAGCCGGAACATCAGATAATTCAATTACAGTTGATCTGGTCCATTTGCTTTTATCAGCAGTAAACACAACATCAACACTCGGAATAACATTGAG
>DAIRTB010000170.1:2254-5543 GCA_036804105.1 Bacteroidota bacterium
CTTCCTAAAGTAGTAAAGTTATTATTACCCGGTTGGTCTGCACCAAATCCAACTAATCGGTATGGAGCCCAAGTACCATTAATAACATTTTCGTATGCACCAGTTGAATCAATTCCTTGAAAATCTGTAGGGTCTTGGCCAGCTAAAATCCAATTGGTTACTGAACCTGGTATGTCATTGTCAGGTAATCCTGCTAGCCAGCGTTGCGCAGGGTTCTCAAATAGAATCTCCCCACTCAAAAACCCATTGTTAGGAGCATCTAGATTGCCTGGACTTTTTGCATTTATAATGGTAGCAGTCATTCCCAATCGTTTAAATACACCACTTACCTCATCTCTACTACCAATAATCTGTTCGTTGTTAATGCTAATTATGGTATCAGAGAATATTGAATCCCCTTCCCAAATAATGCACCATCTAGAGTTATCATTGATGAGTGCTGCACTACCTGGACTACCAGTAAATAGAAGCAAATCAAAAGTTCCTTTAGGAATCAAGGTAGGATCGTAAACCTTAATATCAACAGGTCCAGCATTCTTCGTGTAGGTTGGGAATAAAGCCCGGTGGTCTGGGCTTGCAAGAATTTCGTTAATAGTTTCTGGGGTGAATTCTAGAATTCTACCTCCATTACCTTGACCTTCAATACGTTTAATTTCCGGTTGCTCGCCATGTGCAGAGTTCAAAATAAGACCACCAAAAGTTGGCGCCCATTTATGAGGGATACCCGTGCTAATTACAGCATTTGTTCTACCCGCAAAATATGGGGTTGATTGGCCAGTTAAGCTTGCTATACTGAATGGTTCATACTGATTATATGCATAAGCCAATACACGGTAATAATATGGTCGATGATTAATTAATCGATCTCCCCCTACTGCAAAAGCATCTCTTGTAAGGCTGAAGGTTGTTCTGATTCCATTGTCCTCACCATCAACCATTAACATGGGAACAGTTAATTCAAGATTTGGATCAACAACCCAATTTATAAGTCTACCAACGCTGTCTTTAACATCTGTTTGGAATACCAAACGAGCTTTATTTACATCATTTAATTCACTTGTAGAGACCGTTGGATCTGCTAACTGAAATACTTGGAAACCTTGAAACTTATACGTTGTGTCGTTATTGCCAATTATAGCCTTCAATACAGGATCTACTTCTTCATACTTTAATTGGAAGTTATTTGAGCTTGGTTTGTAACTTAATTCAAATATCAATTCTTGATCTAACTCTCGAATAGTTACATCTGGAGCATCTGGACCTTGAAGCGTTTTGAAACAGTTATCGAATAAAGCTTGCGCTTTCGAATCTGCTTGTAATAATAAATTGAAAGATCCTGTTGCACCTCCAGAAGAAGCTCTAGCCCAAACTACACCAATGGTTACAAAATTTAATGCGCCTGGCGCCAAAGTAAATGGACCACCTGCTTGAACAAATCTTCTATCACCTGGGGCGTTTGGAGCAGAGCCACCACCAGGGTTGAGTTCAGACCACTCTGGTAAACCAGGAATTGGACTTTGAACGCTACCTCCAACACTCCAACCAATGGTTTGATCTGATGTACCTGGAAACATTTGGCTTGCTAATTGTGCGGTTGAACCAGTACTTCCTGGGTACCCATTACCTCCGTAAACCATGTCAACATTGTCTCTCCATTTTCCCGTCATGTAATTGTAAGCATCTACAACAGTAACTGGGTTGCCAATTACTGATCCATCATTGTTAAAGTAAACGAAACGAGACATAATCATTCTTTCCGTTTTTGGCTCGTTTTCACAACCTCCTATTACTACCTCATCAACAATACCATCTCTGTCGTCGTCTAGACCATTGTTTGGGTCTGAAAAAGGGCCTTCAAAAAAGTCAACACCAACCGATGGCGGGTTATCTCCATATCCATTAATTCCAGGATCGTTGTTATTTGCATTGTAGCAAATGCCTAAACCTCTTGGTACATCACAACCCACATAATCGTCAACTGCATTACCAAGGTCAGGATCAACAAATTGAGCCATGTAGGTATCTGAAAGAACAAAAGAAGATCTATTATAAATTTTGTTTAAATAGAAGGTCATGTTGTTCAACTCATCATTGGAGATGTAAGCAAATGCTTGCAAATGAATTTCCATTCCAATAGAGAAGTTTCTATTCTGACCTCTATCATTCACAATCGATACGATTGATTGATCTCCATTTATTAATGGATAATCACCTCTTAGCGGATCATAAATTCCATCTCCATCAACATCTTCATAATCTAACATAATGTTGGCATGGTTTAACGACGGGTCTCCATTACCTGGGAAACTTAAAAAATCTGGAGGTGGAATGTAGCCAGGAACTAAACCACCACCTAACGGAAGCGGAATGGTATTTGCTCTATGTGTATTTACTTGTTGGCTTGTAATTTTCCAGTGTTTATTAAATTGATTACAAACTGAGGCGTCTGTTGAAGCTGAAATGGTATCCAAAGGACCAGACCACCAGCCAAAGCCTAAAGTAGTTGCTTGACGATACGTTTGAGCTGCAACCCTTAAGTTACCTGCATTGTCTCTACCACCTACCCAAATTGAGCCTGCAAAAAGCGAATGCTTTTTCACGGCATTGGGATCATCTACTTTTGGAACTTCATAGCCAGCATTACCAGCACCATCCCACCACATATCGTTAGCACCTAAAATAGTTGCTCTAACGTTGTTTATATCAAGAATTGCTCTCGATGTTGGCGGTAAACAGTTGTTGCCTGTTCTTGCTCCGCTATTCAGGGTTTGGGATATGGTGTTCCCTCCTGCACTCTTCCCACTGCCGGGTCTTACTTCTCTGGCGTGCAGCACCATGGTTGTACTAACCATTGCCAGAGCAATTAAACTTAATTTATTTCTCATGGTATTCTTTTTTAAAAATTGAACTGGATACCTAATCTTGTTCTTCTAGGCAAACTAAAATTTGCTGGGTTTTGCATAGAAGTGGTGTACAAATCTATAAAAGAGGCAGGATTGATAGAGTTATTGGTTTGTTGTGTGCCCAAATCGCTCGATAAGTATCCGTCATCCTGAGGGTCGCCTGTGAATCTATAAACTCCTTGAATATTACGTGCATCAAGTAGGTTAAGAACCTGAATATATACATTGAAACTGGAGAATTTCTCTTTGTTTTCTCCCTCTTTCATTTTGTGCTTTATTTGGAAATCTTTGTCAACTCTTAAGTTAACTCTAAATTGCCAAGGTAATCTTGAACCGTTAATAGTTCCTTTTAAGTTTGTTCTACCAGTAATACCAAATGCAGCATC
>DAIRTB010000171.1:0-5527 GCA_036804105.1 Bacteroidota bacterium
ATGCAATACGCCCTTACTACAAATAATTCTTCCTAAATTCGCAACAATGGCAGACGCAATTATTTATAACGACGATAGCATAAAATCGCTCGATTGGCGGGAACACATTCGCCTCCGTCCGGGCATGTACATAGGGAAGTTGGGAGATGGCAGCTCGCCAGACGATGGTATCTACATCCTCATAAAAGAAATTATAGACAACTCAATTGATGAGTTCGTTATGGGAAATGGTAGGCAAATCGACATCACCATAACCGATCACAAAATTATAGTGCGAGATTTTGGCCGTGGCATTCCACTTGGCAAGGTAATCGACTGTGTTTCTAAAATAAACACAGGTGGCAAGTACGATTCTAAAGCCTTTACAAAATCAGTAGGTTTAAATGGTGTGGGTACAAAAGCCGTAAATGCGCTTTCTAAATGGTTTAAGGTACAATCCATAAGAGATGGCATGACCAAAATTGCTGAGTTCGATAAAGGTGTGCTTACTCAAGATCCGCCAGAAGCACTTTGTAACGATAAAAACGGAACCATCATTACATTTTTGCCTGATGATTCCATTTTCAAGAACTACCGCTTTATTCCAGAATTTATTGAAAATCAAATCTGGAATTACGCCTTCCTAAACGCAGGGCTCACCATCAACCTAAATGGGAAAAAATTCTTTTCTAAAAATGGTTTGTACGATTTATTGCATCGAAATGCCGATGTAGAATCTGTTCGCTACCCAATTATCCACTTAAAAGGAGAAGACATTGAGATTGCACTTACCCATGGCGATGCTTACGGAGAGGAATACTACTCATTCGTAAACGGTCAATTTACTACCCAAGGTGGCACACATTTAGCGGCTTTTAGAGAGGCGTTTGTAAAAACAGTTCGAGAATTTTATAAGAAAGATTTCGATGCTTCCGATATCCGTTCGGCAATTATTGCGGCCATAAGTGTTCGTGTTCAAGAACCTGTTTTCGAATCTCAGACTAAGACAAAACTAGGTTCTCAAAATGTTGCACCAGATGGACCAAGCATGCGGGCTTTTGTTGCTGATTTCCTCAAAAAAGAATTAGACGATTACCTGCACAAGCATCCAGACGTTGCCGATGCGCTTCAGAAGCGTATTACACAATCGGAACGTGAGCGGAAAGACATGGCTGGAATTAAAAAACTAGCCAACGAAAGAGCTAAAAAAGCAAATCTCCACAATAAAAAGCTGAGAGATTGCAAGCTGCACCTCAACGAGGGCAATCACGAAAAGCGCATGGAATCTACCTTATTTATTACGGAGGGAGATTCTGCATCGGGTTCAATAACCAAATCTCGAAACGTTGAAACACAAGCCGTTTTCAGTTTAAGAGGCAAGCCGCTCAACTGCTACGGACTAAAAAAGAAAATTGTTTATGAAAATGAAGAATTCAACCTACTTCAACATGCTTTGAATATTGAAGAAGGAATGGATGGTTTGCGCTACAACCGCATCGTAATTGCAACTGATGCGGATGTGGATGGCATGCACATTCGATTATTAATTATGACTTTCTTCCTTCAGTTTTTTCCAGATTTGGTAAAGGGTGGGCACTTGTATATTCTCGACACCCCACTTTTCAGGGTACGAAACAAGAAAGAAACCATTTATTGTTATTCCGATGAAGAGCGCCAAAAAGCAATTGCCAAATTGGGGAACAAACCAGAAATTACCCGCTTTAAAGGTCTAGGTGAAATTTCTCCAAATGAGTTCGGTAATTTCATTGGTGAAGATATCCGAATTGATCCTGTAATTCTAAGAAAAGAAAGTTCTATCCCTAAATTGCTTCAATATTACATGGGCAAAAACACCCCAGATCGCCAGGAATTCATCATCGAAAACCTTAGATTTGAAACCGATCTTGCCAACGATGCCGACAATTTCGTGAGTACGCCACTTTTAGTAGAAGAGTAACAAACATCCTCCATAAAAATGAAAAAGCGCCAAGTATTAAAATCTCTTCTTGTTGGCTTTGGCATACTAAGTGCCTGTAATACAGCAGACAAGCAAGCAGAAGAATCAACGAAAACTCAAGAAATTGATATTAGCAAAGCACCAAAATGGGCGCAAGAAGCCATTTGGTATCAGATTTTTGTGGAGCGATTTAATAACGGCGATGTTAGCAACGACCCAATTGCGGAAAACCTAGCACAGCCTTTTCTCAACAATTACGCACCAGAAAATTGGGCCGTAACACCTTGGATCCAAGCATGGGAAACTGAGGATGCTTGGATGAAAAAAACAGGAGAATCGTGGCAACACAATCTGCAATACCGCAGATATGGTGGCGATTTACAAGGCGTTATCAACAAGTTAGACTATTTAAGTAATTTGGGCATTACAGCCATTTATTTCAATCCATTGAACCATGCACCAAGTTTACACAAATACGATGCGGCTTCTTACCACCACATAGATGCGCATTTTGGTCCAGATCCGGAAGGCGATTTAGAAATAATGGCAAAAGAAAACCCAGGCGATCCAAGCACTTGGAAGTGGACATCGGCAGATTTAATGTTCTTAGATTTGGTTGCGAAATGTAAGGAGAAGGGAATAAAAGTTATTGTAGATTATTCTTGGAATCACACAGGAACAAATTTTTTCGCTTGGCAAGATATCGTTAGAAATCAAGAAAAATCTGCTTACAAAGATTGGTATGAAATTACCTCTTTCGACAATCCAAACACACCTGAGAACGAATTTAAGTACGATGGCTGGCTAAATATTTCAAGCTTGCCAGAGCTTAAAAAAGTAAATCGATCATCAGAAAAAAGACCTGGGCTTCCTTTCGATGGAAATGTTCAGGAAAAAGTAAAAGAGCACATTTTCAGTTGCAGTGCCCGTTGGTTAGCACCAGATGGAGATACCAGCAAAGGCATTGCAGGATTCCGATTGGATGTTGCAGACCATGTGCCGCTTGGATTTTGGCGGGATTACCGCAAGTTTGTTCGAAACATTCAGCCAGAAACTTACCTTGTTGGCGAAATCTGGTGGGAAACCTGGCCAGAAACCATAATGGATCCGCAACCTTATGTAGAAGGAGATATTTTCGATGCGGTAATGTTCTACCAAATCTATCGTCCGGCAAAATACTTCTTCTCGAAATCCGATTTTAATATTGAAGCAAAACAATTGGTTGACAGTTTAAATCTGCATTGGTCTAAATTGACTCCAGACAAGCAAGCAGCTATGATGAATTTGAGCGCATCGCACGATGCCCCTCGCTTACTCACCTGCTTTGCAAATCCTGGGAAATATAAATTCCAAGCCAACATTGGCGATAATCCAGATTATAACATCGGAAATCCGAACGAGGAAACTTACCGAAGAGTGAGATTATATTTGGCACATTTATTCACTATTCCTGGTTCTCCACATATTTGGAATGGCGACGAAATGGGGATGTGGGGAGCCGACGATCCTCATTGCAGAAAGCCCTTAATCTGGAAAGAGCTTAATTTCAGTTCTGAATTGCACGCTGGCAAAACCCATAAAGTTGAATTCAACCAAAATCATTTCAATTATTATAAAAAGCTTATCAATGTTAGAAAAAATAACCCTGAATTGGTAAAAGGGAAACTTGCATTTATGGATTCCGACGGAAAAGTTTTGGCTTATAAACGATTCTTTGAAAATAGCGAGATTTTGGTAATTCTTAACGCCTCTGCTAAAAGTGAAAGCTATCAATTACCTGATGGCAACTACTTAGACTTGTTAACAAACCGAGAGCAAAATGGTGGAAAAATAATTGTTGAAAGTTTTAGTTCATTAATTCTTAAAAAGAAGTAATAATTTAAATTTATTGACAAGAATTTTGAAGATTCAAAGTAGAATTTTAGGGCAAAACCTAGGTTAACAATTTTCAGGGGCAAAAAATCTGAAGGATTTGTAAAGTGGGAAAATTTATTAGTTAATCTATTCAAAAAGGTATAAATCAATTAGTTAGAATAATATCTCTAGCTAAACAAAAGATATACACCTTCGAATATTCCAACTAACTAAACCTTAACAATAGACTAACAATGGTCTACAATAGATGCGAAAAATCTAAATAAAAAGCTTTGTCTTTTTAGGATCACAAATCAAAACAAAGTTCATTCTTAAAAAAAATTAAGATTTAGGTGTGAAATGCGAATTAATTTTATTTCATTTGCAATTAACACCTTAGTGTCTAAAATACGCTATGACAACACAAATCAAATACTAAAAAAGAAAGAGTTTTTATGAGAAAAATCTACACAGTACCACGAGTACTATTAAGTAGTTTAATGATTCTCTTTAGCGTTTTTGCTTTCGGGCAAGGCGCTACGATTGAGGGAATAGTACGAGATGCCAAAAACCAACCTGTTCCAGGGGCATCGGTAATTGTTGTGGGCACAACCATCGGTTCAAGTACTGATGTAAAAGGAGCTTACAAAATACAAAATGTACTGGCGGGTAAAAGTTACAAGCAGGATGTTGTAATGCAAGACGATGCTAAAATGTTAAGTGAAGCCGTTGTTGTAGGCTATGGTGAAATGCAAACCAGAGACCTAACGGGTTCTGTTGTTGCAATCACTTCAAAATCTTTCCAACAAGGTAATATCTCAACTCCAGAGCAGCTAATCTTAGGTAAATCTGCTGGTGTTAGAGTAACATCTAATGGAGGAGCGCCAGGAGCTGGTTCATCTATCAGAATCAGAGGAGGTTCATCTCTTAATGCAAGTAACGATCCATTAATAGTAATTGATGGTGTTCCCGTTGACAATAGAGGTATTGCAGGAGCACCAAATCCATTATCGTTAATTAATCCAGACGATATTGAAACCTTCACCGTTTTAAAAGATGCATCTTCAGCTGCTATTTATGGCTCAAGAGCTGCAAATGGAGTAATCATAATTACCACAAAAAAAGGTAGAGCTACAGACAAACTTAAAGTTGAAGTTTCAAATAATACTTCCGTTAAAACACTAACTAATAGAGTAGAGGTTTTGAATGCCGACGAATACAGAGCCCTAATAGGTGAAAAAGGTACACAGGACATGAAAAATTTGCTAGCTCAAAGCCCAGAGGGAGTTTATACAGATTGGCAAAGTGAAATTTTTACTCCAGGTTTGGTGAACGATTTAAACTTGAACTTTACTGGGGGTGTTAAAAAATTACCTTATCGTTTGGGTTTAGAATATTATAGCGAACAAGGCACATTGAAAACAGGATCTCTTAATAGATTAGGTACAACAATTAATTTAAGTCCAGTGCTTTTAAACAATAGCCTGAAACTAGATGTTAACGCCAAATACTATCACACTAAAAACGTATTTGCAAATCAAGGAGCAATCGGCTCTGCAGTTGCATTCGACCCTACAAAGCCAATATATGACGATACCTCGAAGTATGGTGGGTATTTTGAATGGGTTTTGGTAAATGGCAATCCAAATGCCAATGCACCAAGAAATCCTGTCGGCTTGCTAAATCAAAGAGACGATAGAAGTAATTCAAATCGTTTCCTTGGTAATGTTTTATTCG
>DAIRTB010000172.1:0-5526 GCA_036804105.1 Bacteroidota bacterium
CACCATCTTTTGTTCCGTCAGAAAATCCCAACATTATATATTGCTTGTTTCCTCGCTTCTTAATATTCTTGGCGTAATCTGCATCATCAAATAGCGACTGCATTATCTTAGGAGCACTTTTTAAATCGTTTATGGTTTCAAACAATGGCACAAAATCTAAAGAGGTATTTTCATTACAAAAAATTCTTGCTATATGCATGATCTCGAAAATATGCTTTGCCGATTGTGTATTGCTCACCACATAGCGTTCGCAGGCCGCAGCGCCATTGTTTTCTTGAATTTTACTTATGGTTCTAAAAGTTTCAATGGTTTCTAAATCTTTTGCATCAAGCTTATTTTCAATTGCCTCGAAGGTTTCTTTAGTCGCCGTTTGTAAATCCTTAACAGAAAATTCCTCTTTTTGCAAAGCGTTCTGCCAGAGACCATCGTGTATTCTGCTGTCTTGACGAACATCTAATGCTGCAAAATGAAATCCGAAAGCCTCAACTTTTAAGATTAAATGTTCCACCAATTCTGCAAACAATCCATCATGTTCTTCAGTTAAAGTGGTTTTTAAAGAAATTAAATCCGCCAAAAGCACTTCCGATTTTCTATAACCCGCATCTTCATAAAGCGAACCATAAATTTTCTGCTCTATTTCAATAACTTGATTCTCTAAATTCGGAAAAGTGAGCCTTCGTTTTAATTGTTTAATTTCTTTGTAATAGCAGTTCAGAATCGTTTTTCTAAGCAATTGAGCAACCTTCATGGTTATCTCAGGGCTCACAAACGGATTCCCATCTCGATCTCCACCCGGCCAAAAACCGATTTGTATCAATTTTGGATTGAGTACAGCGCCTGGAATTTTATCCGTAAAGTCTTTAATCTCTAGCAAGGTTTCAGTAATTGCCTCATAAAAAGTGTTTTCTAAATACCAGCACAAGCTCACAGCTTCATCGTATGGACTTGGTTTCGTTCTTTTTATGAATGCTGTTTTTCCCAATTGCTGCATCAACAGATTTATTTCTTCTAGATTATTCGCACGAATAGCCAAGTCTAAATCGGTCATAATTCCTAAAACCGATCCAGGATAAAACTGTGTTGGGTGGGCCGTGAGTACTACCTTAATTTGGTAGTCGGAAATTACTTTCCCTAAATCCTCCTGTTTCCCATTTTCCGCAACTCGATTCAAAAATTGTTTTACCGATCCCTTTCCCTTCAAATTGTTCATTTGCTCGAACGATGCATCTTCAATCGAATCGAAAAGCACAATAAGCCTTTCAACATATTGAATCATCTTGAAAAGTATCTCAAACTTATTTTCTTCCGTGTCATTTTTTCTATGATCCTCCAAAAATTGATAAATAATCTGAGAAGGTGTATGTCCCTGTTTCAAACCAACCTCACACGCCTTAATTAATAAGGGCAAATAAGTGCCAGTTTCCTTTACACCTTGGAAAGGCAATCTCAAAAACAAACTATTATAAAGGTGAAATCTTAGCGCTACCGTATTATCGAATTCTTTTTGCATAGCCCTAAAGTTAGAACAATTTCAGTTGAGGTGGAATTGGGCGTATTAAATCTTCGTTATCAACTTTCATGGTATTCACCAAACTACTCACCTGATGAGACTTAAATGCATCACTTTCTGTTAGATAAATCTCTTCCGATTTTGGAGCAGAATCATCCAAGTATGCCTTAATATACTGTGGCCTAATCATTAAGGGCATTCTATTGTGGATTTTACTTAGATATTCGTTTGCGGCACGAGTTATCAAACTAACCTTAAGGCCATCCGCCTCCATTCTAAATAATCCAGCAAAAAACATTACTTCATTATTTTTTAGCGTAATGTAATTTGGTTTTTGCCCTGCCGATGTATGTTCCCACTCATAATAACCATCTGCTGGAATTACACAGCGCTGCGTTTCCCAAAGGTCTTTAAAGGTAGGTTTCTCTAAAATGCTCTCGTTTCGTGCGTTAATTATTAAGGTACTGCTCTGTTCATTTTTGAAACCCCAAGTTACCTGTTGCATAACTCCTTCAACAACTGTCCAGATTAAACTGCTTGGCCCCAGATTGTATTTCGGAATAATTTCCAAGTCAACCTTCAAATCTAAATTTACTGCCGCAACCTTTGGCGATTTAATTTGAGCAATTCGTCCACACATAGATCACTCGTTAAGTATAAAAAACTTATAAAACTCCCACATCACCAAACCGCCACAAACCGAAACATTTAACGAATGCTTAGTTCCGCTCTGAGGGATTTCAATGCAGTAATGGCTTTCCAAAATTACTTCCTCCGCTACACCACTAACCTCGTTACCTAAAACTAAAGCGTATTTTTTTTCTTGGGCGATGTCTTTAACGAAATCTTGTAAAAGCAGTTTTTCATCCGTTTGTTCAATGGAAAAAATTAGGTATTTTTCTTTTTTTAGATGATGTAGTGCCGCTATTGTACTTTCGAAATATTTCCATTCAACAGTATTCTCTGCACCTAAGGCCGCTTTTCTGATATCTGGATGAGGAGGTTTTCCTGTAAATCCACATAAATAAACAGCCTCTAAAGCAAAAGCATCCGCTGTTCTGAAAATGGCTCCTACATTTTGTAAACTTCGTATATTGTCTAAAACAACTACTACTGGAATCTTTTTTTGCAATTTAAATTCCTCAGGAGTAGCTCTGTTTAAATCTTCATTCTTTAATTTGCGCATCGTAACTAATAATTGTGGCTAAAATAAAATCAGATTCAAAGGAAACGCCTTTAATGCAACAATACAATAGCATTAAAGCAAAATACCCAGGCGCAGTACTTTTATTTCGTGTAGGCGACTTCTACGAAACTTTTGGGGAGGATGCCGTTTTGGTTGCAAAAACGGTTGGAATTGTCCTTACGAAGCGTGCGAATGGTGCTGCAAGCCATATTGAATTAGCAGGATTTCCGCACCATGCGTTAGATACCTACATGCCCAAATTGGTTGCTGCTGGTTTTCGAGTTGCAATCTGCGATCAGCTCGAAGATCCAAAACTTACCAAATCTATAGTAAAAAGAGGGGTTACCGAATTAATTACTCCTGGCGTCGCACTGAACGATAAACTTTTAGACCACAAAAAGAATAATTACCTCGCAGCACTACATTTCGGAAAACAGCAAATCGGTCTCTCTTTAATTGATATCTCAACTGGCGAGTTTCTTACTGTTCAAGGCGATAAACCTTTAATTGAAAAACTGCTTCAAACTTATCAGCCAGCAGAAATCTTGTACGAGAAAGGCAAATTCGATCAATATCAGAAATTGGTTGGCGATCGATTTTTCTCCCATACTGTAGACTCTTGGGTTTTCGCCTTCGACTATGCTTTCGAAAGTCTAACAAAACAATTTAAAACCAATTCACTAAAAGGCTTCGGTATCGAAAATTGGCCTGAAGCAATAATTGCATCGGGTGTTATTTTATTTTATTTGGATGAAACTAAGCATCCAAATCTTGGACATATGTCTGCAATTAGCAGAATAGACGAGCATCAATATGTTTGGTTGGATAGATTCACCATCCGCAATCTCGAAATCCTAGAGCCCCAACACGAAGGTGGCGTACCTTTAATAAGGATAATCGACAAAACGAATTCGCCAATGGGCGCTAGACTATTACGGAAATGGTTGGTCTTTCCATTGAAATCAGTTCAAGAAATTAAAGAGCGCCAAAGTTTAATCCACGTTTTTATTGAACACGATGAGTTAGCCTCCCAACTTTGTTCAGCAATAAAAGCACTTGGCGATTTGGAGCGTCTAGCTGCAAAACTCGCAACTGGAAGACTAACACCAAGGGAAGCTGGGTTTATCAGGAATGGCCTTTTCGAAATTGAGAAAATTAAACTCCTTTGCACAAATTCTGGAAATCCAGAACTCGTTCTTCTTGCCGATCAATTAAATCTTTGCCTTGCCATCAGAGAAAAGATGGAAAACGAATTAGCCAACGATTTACCAGGAATGGTCGGAAAACCAGGAGTTATTAAATCAGGTGTAAACCCAGAACTAGATGAACTTCGCAAAATAGCATATGCTGGCAAAGATTATTTGCTCGATATCCAAATGCGTGAACAGAAAGCCACAGGAATCACTAGCTTAAAAGTAGCTTTCAATAATGTTTTTGGATATTATCTCGAGGTTACAAACACCCATAAAGACAAAGTCCCAGCAGAATGGATAAGAAAACAAACGCTTGTAAATGCGGAGCGATATATAACTGAGGAACTCAAAATCTTCGAAGAAAAAATCTTAGGTGCAGAAGAAAAAGTCTTAAGAATAGAAGAAACGATGTTTGCTGATTTAATTAGGAAGCTTCACGAGTTTATTCCTGCATTCCAGCTTAACAGTCAATTAGTCGCAAAGATTGATTGCCTTTTAAGTTTCGCTACTGTTGCAACAGAAAGAAATTATGTCTGCCCAGAAGTTAACGATTCAAACGAAATTGATATCAAAGGCGGGAGACACCCTGTTATCGAAACACAATTACCAATTGGTACAGAATTTATCACAAACGACACACGTCTCAATAACGAAGACCAACAAATCTTGATGATAACTGGTCCTAACATGGCAGGTAAATCCGCACTATTAAGACAAACAGCTTTAATAGTTTTACTTGCTCAAGCAGGCTGCTTTGTTCCGGCAACTACAGCCTCAATTGGTTTAGTAGACAAAATATTCAGCAGGGTAGGAGCTTCCGACAATATTTCCTCTGGAGAATCCACCTTTATGGTTGAAATGAACGAAACTGCCAGTATCATTAATAACATTTCAAATCGTTCCCTAATCGTTTTCGATGAAATCGGTAGAGGCACCTCCACTTTCGATGGCATCTCAATTGCCTGGGCCCTAGTGGAGTATTTACATGAACATCCAGTTTACAATCCTCGAACACTTTTCGCAACCCACTATCACGAGCTGAATGAAATGGAAAACATATTCCCAAGAATCAAGAACTTCAACATTTCAGTTAAAGAACTTCCAGAAAGAATCATCTTTTTAAGAAAATTAATAAGAGGCGGAAGCGAGCACAGCTTTGGTATTCACGTTGCAAAAATCGCTGGAATCCCAGCTACAGTTTTAGAAAAAGCAGAGCTTATTCTAACAGAATTAGAAGAACAAAGAGGTTCAGATCCAAAAAAGAAGAGAAAATTCACACAAAAAGCATCCCAAAATTACCAATTAAGTCTCTTCCAAATGGACGATCCAACCCTTTTAAAGCTAAAAGAACTCCTTTTAAACATAGACATTAATACAATAACACCTGTGGAAGCCCTCTTTAAACTCCATGAACTAAAGAAAATTTCAAAGTCTTAAACTTCTTATTTGCTAGTAATGTGGGTTTTGTAATTTAGCTCAAATTTTATGTAATCTTTTTTTGTTCTCTCTCTTGCGACTTAAAAAAATAGAGCTACCTTTGTATCCACAATTCGAGAAACGCTCGAGGTTTTTAAAACAAATTGCGGGAATAGCTCAGTTGGTAGAGCACAACCTTGCCAAGGTTGGGGTCGCGAGTT
>DAIRTB010000173.1:0-5468 GCA_036804105.1 Bacteroidota bacterium
TCCTGCATCTTCGTTTGTAGCGTAGGTTCTGATAAACCATTTGTCTTTTTTTCTGAGCTCTAAACGATTTTGGAAAAATAGCACATCTTTCAAACTAAACCTGTTATCGCCTTGATAAACCGTAGTGCCTGTTCCAAAATTTGATGCAGCAATAAGTTCTGTTTTGGGTTTAATCATGTAATGGAAGGCTGCACCAGCTTTAATATTTAATGTATTGTAATCCACAATATCTTTTTCCTCGTAGCCAGTTCTATAAAACTTGTACAATCCAGGGTGAGAAATTGGTAAATCAATTTCAAACAAGCGTTCATCACCATAACGATTAACGGCATCATAACCACCTGGATCGCCTAATTGACCAACAGATTGTTCGGTTGGATTAAGATTTGTTGCCTCCCAATCGTAAGCTTTAAAAAAAGAATAGTTAAGTTTGAAGCCAAATTTATTTTGACCTTTTTCATCCTTCCAAACTTTGGCAATTCTATATCCCTGCTCTACTAAACCTCTTTCACCCACTTTTATTGATGTACTTACTCCTTCCTTAGCAAATGGACTTAAGGTACTTATGTTAATTACTCCGTTAAATGCATTTGGGCCAAAGAAAGCAGAACTTGCACCTGCAATAAGATCAACTTTCTGAACATCTAAATCTGGCGCACCCAAGAAATTTCCCAAAGAAAAATTGAGGCCAGGCGACTGATTATCAACACCATCGATCAATTGCAAAGACCTCACAGGTGAGGTAGAGTTGAAACCACGGGTATTAATAACCACGAAACCCAAACTTGCAGTGGTTAAATCAACTCCTTTTAAAGTTCCTAATCCTTGGTAAAAACTAGGCGCTGGGGTTTCTTTGATGGCAATCATATCCATTGCTTCAACCGTTAGAGCGGCTTCTTTCTGCTTTTGAGAGATTCTACTATCAACCACATCAACCCCCTGCAAGGTTTGTTGAGATTGCTTCAGCTTTATTTGAAGCGGTTTACTAATCTCCGTAATTTTGAGATCTTGAGGTTCGTAACCAACATACGAAACCACGAAAACCATTGGCAATCTTCTAGCACCCAAGTCGATTCTGAATTTGCCATTAATATCTGTAGTGGCACCAAAAGTGGTGCCTTTTTCTACCACCGATGCGCCAATTAGCGTTTCGTTGGTTTCACGATCTTTTATGGTGCCCTCCAAAATATTTTGTTGAGCTAAAGTCTCTTTGCTGAAAAAAGTTAGACAAAAGAGAAACGCAGTAAACAGTTTTTGCATTTGTTTATGGTTTTGTTTTCGATTAGAAAAGCAAATTAGGAAACAAAAATCAATATAAAGAAATTTAACCTTGGCATAACCTTACTTTATTTACTTTTTGTTGCAATAAATTTTCATATTTGGTCATGATTTGGAATTGGATACGCTTTTTACTGGTAATAATCTGGGCTTATTTACTGGTTACGCCTTTGGGAAAACTTCCCGCAATTGGCACTTTCTTCGTTTATACAAAATCTGCTTTACACCAACATCAGCGGTTTAATTACAACCAAACATTTGGAGAATCTCCATATGGAGAGTTGCAAATCAATTATGATACCTTGGGCATTCCCTACATTTTCGCCAATAACGATATGGCGGCGGCGTATGGACTTGGGTTCTCTCATGCAAAAGACCGCCTTTTCCAATTGGAGATGATTAGAAGAGTGGTAACAGGAACATTGGCAGAAGTTGCAGGCGAAGCGGCTCTTCCCTCCGATTTGTTCTGGAGAAAATTCCAGTTTAAGGAGCAGGTGAAAAATCAGATGCTTTTGCTAGAAGAAAGAGATAGCGCAACTTACCAACTTCTAGAAGCATATACTGAGGGTATTAACGATTTTAGCAAAACTTTTGGCTATGGCTCGCTCCCATTAGAGTTTAGCTTACTTACCCTCCAAGAGCAAAATTTTGGACCAGAGATTTCATTTTACCTAATTGCCTACATGAATCACATGCTTTCTTATACAAAAGATGGCTTGGAATGGAGCAAGCTTTATGCTCAAGTTGATTCTACAACCATTAAAACCTTTTACCCCGAAATAAATCCACTTTCAGTTCCAATTTATCCAGAACTAGACCCAAAAATTGATTACACTTTCGTACAAGATGAGCCTGTTCTTTTAAGCGATAACAAAAAAGTTTTTTATAAGGATGATGATGTTTTAGGAAGCAACAATTGGGTAATTGCCCCCAAAAAAACTGGAGATGGTAGCATGCTTTGTAACGACCCTCACCTTGCAATTGGCTTACCCTCAACTTGGTATGAAGTTCATTTTGTAGTTGATGGAAAAATGCGCCATGGCTTTTCTATTGCAGGAGCGCCATTTGTAATTAGTGGGTTTTCCGATTCGCTAGCTTGGGGCATAACCAATGCCACTTGGGGGTTGGCAAGATATTATCAGTTAGACGCAGATGCTAATGGAACCTACCTGCTTGATGGTGAGCAAGTAAAACCAACATCGGTAGAAGAAGAAATAAAAATAAAAGGGGCAAAAACTAAGAAAGTAACTTTCTATACAAGCTATTTTGGCCCTATAGACACCATTGGCGGCAAGATTATTTCAACCCAATGGGTGGTAGAAAAAATTGGCGAAGAAGTAGATGTATTTGTAAAGCTAAACAATGCAAACAATGTTGATGAGGGACTTAAGGCCATTGAACATCTTGGAGGCCCAGCGCAGAATTTTGTTTTGGCCGATGCAAGCGGCAATATTGCCGGAGTTACAGCCGGTTACGCAATTATGAATTTCAACAAAACCAGAGGCATTACAAAGGGCAATAAAAAAGCCCAAAAAATGCCTTTTGTTAAGATGCAACCTTACCTGCAAATAAAAAACCCAGAGAAGAATTACATTTTCACCGCTAATCAAGAGCAAGTTTTGGGGAATTTGACGGGTGTACTTTCTTCCAGTTATGCAGCAAGCCAAAGAGCTAGAAGAATTAGAGATTTAATAGAAGTTCAAACCCAAATTACGCCAGAAATTGCTCAAGAAATTCAAACCGATGTGGTTGATTTAGATTGGCAAATGCTACACGATCGCATTTTGGAAACCGCACCTGAAGATGTACTTCCGCTTTTCAATCAATTTGAAGGCAGCTGCGACACCGGTTCAGTTGCTGCTGCTTGGTTCTATGCATTTAAAAGAAATTTGCACATGATTGTTTGCCGAAACATTCATCCCCAGCTAGAAAAAAGGCCCAAAAACGAGTTGGTTTATTTGTTGGTTAATCAGCAAGAAAAGTTGAAAATTAACGGCAAAGATTACAACAGTATTGAGCTTTGCAAAGAAGCTTGGGATTCAACCAGAAAAGAATTAGGTGCTTTAACCGACAGACCTTTAGAGCTAACATTTGGCGAGTATCACAAAATTCCTTTAACGCATCTAGCAAGAATACCTCAACTAAGTTTAGCAGATTTACCAACTCCTGGCAGCAATGCAACCGTAAATGTCTCGCCTGGGTTTGGAAATCATGGAGCTAGTATGCGTACCGTAATTCATTTTGCCAAAGGTGGTCCAGAAGCTTGGTTTGTTTTAGCGGGCGGCCAAAGCGGAAGATATTTCAGCCCAAATTATGCCAATCAATTTAATCAATGGGCCAACAGTGGCTACCGAAAAGTGGTACTAAAACATGAAGCAAATTCCAACACTTGGGTGCTAACCTATAAATTCAATAACCAATGAAAACGAGAAATATACTGTTGCTTTTTTTAATCTTATTAGGGTTGATAAACAGCCAATTGAATCAACATCATTTAGGCTTGTTCTTGCTTGTCTGCTTAGCTAGCGGTCTTGCTCCATTACCAAAAATGAACTTTATAAAATATCTAATCATCGGGATTTCGTCGGTATTAATTTGTTGGATTTTTTACTTTCCCGACATCAAATTGATGGAGAAATTTGTAGAAATAGCAAAAATGCCGCTTTGGGTTTATCTTTCTTTGGTGCTCATTGCTACTTCGCTTACAGTTGCCATAATGGCAAACGCTACTTACCATATTATAACCTTGCGTTTTTTTAAGAAATTCATCGCCTAATTCTGCAATCAAATCCGTTTCTTTGTAGCCCTAAGTTTTTAAAATGGATTTAAAAGGAATAGTTAACATAGCAGGTAAGCCAGGATTATATAAGGTTTTAACCAGTTCAAAAAATAGTTTTATTGTAGAAAGTTTGGATGTCGATAAAAAGCGTCTTCCAGTGCCAGCTCACAACAAAGTTGCTGCTTTAGAAGAGATAAGTATTTATACCGAAGATGGTCAAGTAGCGTTGAAAGACGTGTTTGTAAGTTTAAAAGGAGCAGATTTTAACATGCCTAACCTTAAAGACGACGTTGAAGTACGTGCAATTTTCGACACCATTTTGCCAGATTACGATGCCAATCGTTTCTATATTAGCGACATGCGCAAAGTTTTAAAATGGTATGAAATCTTAGATCCGATTATGGATTTAAGCGTTAATACATCTGAATCTGATAAAACAGAGGAATCTGATCAAGCCGATCAAACGGAGCAAGAAGAAGCTTAAGCGCATAATCTTATTATGGAATTTGCTTTTATAGAATTCCCAAACCCACAAGATTTCCATGGAAACGAACCTATTGCTTCTGGAGGAGAGATTAGTTTCGATTTTTTATTATCCGCTTATTTGCAAGGCTTTTTTCCTTGGTATAATCCCGAAGAACCCATTCTTTGGTGGAATCCAGACCCAAGGTTTGTAATTTACATAGATCGTTACAAAATACCCCACGGTTCAAAGAAGGTAATTCGAGACCATAATTGGACATTAAAGATGGATTCCGCTTTCTTTGAAGTAATATCTGCTTGTGGTACTACGGAAAGAAAAGATCAGGACAGTACATGGGTTACTTCAGAAATTGTTGCAGGATATCTCGAACTACATAAGAAAGGTTATGCCCACAGCTTCGAGGTGTGGGAAAACTCTATGCTAATTGGTGGGTTATACGGAGTAAGAATGGGGCATGTTTTTTCAGGAGAATCTATGTTTCACCTAAAACCTGGTGCATCTAAAGTTGCCCTTAATTTCTTGGTAAACTATTGCAAATCAAATGGAATTTTGGTAATTGATTGTCAACAAGAAACCCCATTAATGCAGTCTTTTGGAGGCGAACAAATTCCTAGAACTGAGTTTTTGTCTATTTTGGGAAAAGGTTTGGCTAATTAAACAGAAATGTTTTGCTGACATTTTTGGCCTAAATTAAACTTAACTTTCAAGACAAAGTAACTAATCATTAACCATCATTATTGGGATAGTATCATTGCCATAGGTCGTGAATTATAGCTATTTCTGAAATAGACCTTAGCACGGCTGATTAATTTCATTGAACCCATCCTGATTCAGAAAAATGCTGATTGGACAACAGTAAAAAATGAATTGGGTTTCTAAAATGTGTCCACGGTTTTCTAAAAATGAAAAAGCATTGACAAAAATGTG
>DAIRTB010000174.1:0-535 GCA_036804105.1 Bacteroidota bacterium
GTAAAAAGATGTGGAGGATGTGGAATCAAAACATGCTAAATGGAAATGTAAAGCACATTTAATGATGAAATCCGAAATTGACAGTTGTAATATTTTTAGCTATCCAATAAAATCAAAGTAGTTTTCTTGGTCTATAATTTTAAAATCTGCTTGGTAGGCTTCAATAAATTTTTCTGGGATTTTACCCCAAACCGCCAAATATTATAATAATCGGCTGCTACACCGTCCGAATATTATGATAATCGGCGGTTTTGTTTGTGTTAGAATTTTAATTGATATCCAAAGCTTATGTAGATATGGTGAAATTTACTCAACAAAACTACCTGCACTAAATTTAATCTCTTGAAGTGAGTGCACAGTTACGTTGTTTTCTAGTGCGTTAAGATTAATTCTCCCAGAAATTTTCTTCTTACCGTTTTCAATTGTTTTTTCTTCAATTATAATTTCACCATTCGTTTGATAATTGATCCAGGTAAATTGATTTTCGTTTGGAAGTTGGTTGGCTACAATTGGTCCTGTTTGTTTTCTAAATAGT
>DAIRTB010000174.1:545-5453 GCA_036804105.1 Bacteroidota bacterium
GATTTTCAAATGAACTCTCATCGAAGCTTATGGTTCCTAAAGGAATATTCCATAAATCTTCTGTTGTTGAAATTTCAAGAATATATCCATTGTTCGAAAAGTATTTTTGCAATTGATTACCATTTGCAAATTGTGTGCGAACGTAATTAGAACTGTACAGGTTGAAGTTAGATGAAAAGTATGAGATTCCAGTTTTCGCAATAATACAAGGTTCAGTTCTAAAGGATTCAATGTGAACATCTCCCGCTATATCTCTTGTAATAGAATTGTTCTGTTCCCAAAATAGCTTGCCTTGGAAGCTAAATTTTAATTCTCTAGTTTCATCGTTATAATAAAAATCGGATATGGTAAAAGTTTGAGTAGCATTAAAATTTGGTGTTAAAAATGCATTTAATGCTGTGTTTGACGAGGAAAATTTGTGCTCATCGTATCGTACCTTCAATAATTGTCCTGTGTTAGAAATGGTAAAATCTAACCAGAAGGTAATTTCTCTATCTTTTGTAAATTGGGTGCTTATAAATAAGTTACCACAATTCTCGTTACCGCCAATTTGTTCATTTATAAGCTGGTAGGTATTTCCTTCTACAGTAAGATTTAATTTACTGGTTATTATAGGCTCGCTTTCTTTTTTACAGCTAATTACTAAGAAAAGCAGGAAAAGGCTAATAAGGTTTATTAGTTTCAAAGGTTTTAATGTGGTGGAGTAAACCTTAAATAATTTTCTTAGCATTGAGTAACGATTCTTTTAATTTGAAAGCACAAATATAAAAATGAAATGTAAATTTAGAAATAGTTTATGATTGATTTTTTATTCCCTTGGGTAAGTACCAACGAATTCCAGTTTTTTCTTTCCTAAAATATCATAGCCTCAAACAGCCAAATAGCATAATAATCGCTTTCTCAACCGACCGAATACTATATACTCTGCGGTTTGAGTTGGATTAGAAATTTAATTGATATCCAAAAATGTAACGAAAAGTCTCCAATTTGATTCTTATTTCTTGAAATTTTCACCACTTAAAAGATTCAATATGCACGGCCGTTCGTCTCTACAAGTCTGCCTTGTATGCGCCAGCCAATTCCTAATTCCTAATTCCTAATTCTTTTTCCTCAAACTCCAAAACAACAGAATTAACCCAGCCAAAACCAATGGAATGCTCAACCATTGTCCCATTTTTAGGCTCAACGTTTCTTCAAATTCTACTTGAACCTCTTTAATGTATTCTATGAAGAATCTGAAACCAAAAACTAAAATCAGGAATAATCCGAGTAAAAAGCCTGGTTTCTCTCCCATCTTTTTCTTGAAATAAAGGAAACTCAAAAGTAAAAAAGTAACTAAGTAGGCTAAGGCCTCGTAAATCTGTGTTGGGTGTTTAGGGACAGTTTCATTGGCTCTAACAAAAATGAAACCCCAAGTTAAATCGGTTTCATGGCCATAAATTTCGCTGTTCATTAGATTGCCCAGGCGAATAAAAACTGCTGCAAGCGCTACTACAATTACAATCCGATCTACCACCCAGAAAAAAGTGTAATTTGGATATTTTCTTGCAAATAAATAGATGGAGATTAAGATAGCAATTGCTGCACCATGACTTGCTAAACCGCCTTCCCAAACGAAGAGAATTTCAATTAGATTTTTGGAGTAGTATTCCCAATCGTAGAAAAGACAATGTCCAAGCCTAGCACCCACTATTGTTGCTACAATCATGTAGAGGCTAAGTTTTTCTAAATCTTCTTCTTTTCGGTTTTCTCGTATGAAGATTTTTTTCATTATGATATAACCAAGAAGGAAAGACAACATAAAAGCCAAACCATACCAACGTGGGGCTAAAGTAAAATTAAAGATTTCAAGTGAAAATAGCTCTGGTTTTACGTTCCAAATGATTTGTGTTAGCATGAAATAGTTTTTTTCGAAGGTAAGGATAATTTGATTTTGCGTATTAACGAATTGTTTCAGCTGCAATTGTTTGGGTTAAATAAAAAAGCCATCCTGTTTTGGATGGCTTCGTGAATTTTTGTAGGTTGCTTAAGAAACAATCTCCATTGGATCTACAGAAACCGTCGACTTATCGTCTTTAGTTTTTCTGAAAACAACTTTTCCATCAACCAAAGCAAATAGGGTATGGTCTTTACCAATGCCCACATTTACACCTGGATGGTGTTTTGTACCTCTTTGGCGAACAATGATGTTACCTGCTACTGCAATCTGACCACCATATATTTTAACACCAAGGCGTTTACTTTCTGATTCTCTACCGTTTTTGGAACTACCCGCTCCTTTTTTATGTGCCATTTCTGTTCTTTTTTAAATTTTAACCAATGGATCCTATTTGTATTTTAGTAAAATACTGACGGTGACCGTTTAATTTACGGTATCCTTTACGGCGTTTCTTTTTGAACACCAAAACTTTGTCACCTTTAAGGTGAGCCAAAACTTTGGCTGAAACTGTTACATTGCTAATGTAAGGTGCCCCAATTTCTACATCACTATCTCCATTCAAAAGAAGTACTTTGTCAAACGTTACATCTGAGCCTTCTTCTGCCTGCAAACGGTGAACATAAATTTCTTGGTTCTTTTCAACCTTAAATTGCTGTCCTGCTATATCTACAATCGCAAACATAAATGCTTTAATTTTTTTTCGAACTGCAAATTTACAAATAAAATCCACTTTAGAAACAAAATCTACAATAATAGTCTTTATTTTTTTTGGGGGGGAAAGTTGGAGTTGTTGAAGTTTTTAAAAGTCCAGTTTTTAGCCAATCAATACATTTGCAAAGCCTTTGTTTTTGTAAGCGAACAACTAGGTGGTTGATTATGGTATAATAAAAGAATCTGGGTTAAAGGGGAAATATTAGCTTACAGAATTGGAATTTAGACCATGTTCTTATTTTACCCAAAAAAATAACCCAAGAAATTTTTGACCTTAAGAAGCAGCATTTAATACTAAAATTATTGTATCACATCGCTTGATTTGTGTATATTATTTTGTAAGACTATGCATATTTTTCTGTATTTGAAAAATTTTTCTGGTTGATTCTTTATAAGCTAAATTGAACTTACCTCTTTTTTACCTAAAAAAAATTCTGCGTAATTTCAAGACGTTCACACACTGAACTTGCTCAAATACTCATTCATTAAAAAGCAGGAGCTTCAAAATTTTTTAATTTAGGTTTTAGTAAAGAATGGTTCAACATTATAGTTACTAATTCTTCCAATCGACTTCTTTTTAAAGGTATTTAAAATTTAACGTTTTAAATCAAATCCTTATACCTAAATTTTAAAAATAAAAGCATTTAAATCTATAAATCAAGGCGTTGTATTTTAACAGAAAAATAATTTCACAAAACTTTGGTTATTAAAAGTGAAGTTTTAACTTTGATTTTTAAAAAATTCCGTTTACCCATCATTTCAAATTTTAATTCAGTTTAAAATTGATTTCAAAACAAAACACTAAACAACTCAAAATAACCCCATCATGAAAAAGTTACTATTCTCAACAGTTTTTGCCCTAGTTGCAACAATTCAAACTAACGCCACGGTATGGCGTGTGAACAACAACACAGGAATCGATGCCGATTTTAGCACCATAGACTTAGCTCTTGCGAGCGCATCTGTAGTAGATGGAGATACCATACATTTAGAACCTAGTGTTACAGCCTATGGAAGTTTTACTTTAACTAAGGAACTCGTGTTTATTGGTAATGGATATTTTTTAAGTGGAGCTAATAGCAATAGCGGTCTTCAAGCAAATACCAATACAAGTAGTGTATCAGTAATTTTTTTAAATCCAGGTTCTCAAGGCAGCAGGTTCTTAGGTCTTACGATTAGTCACTTCAGATTAGGTAATTCCGCTGGTTTAGGCAATTACCTTTTCGAAAATTGCTTGTTTGAATCTATTTATAATTCTACACCGCCATCCCAAACGTATAATGACATTATTATTAGAAAATGTGCAGTTACATTTAGCATTACCATGAATAACACTAGTGCCGTTATGAATAATTTTACCATAGAAAATTGTATTTTTTATTCACCTGGAGGGTGGAGTAATGTACTCAATTTTAGTACAAGTTCCACAAATTTGATTTTTAGGAACAATACTTTAAACATTCCTTTTTTTTCCAATATTTCCAATTTTTATGTAGCTAACAATATTTTTTTATCGGCCTCACAAAATACCTTTAACAGTTGCATTATTAAAAATAACATTTTCCGAGTAAATCAAGCTGGAGTAACTGATGGGCCATTAAGCACCAACGGAAATAATTTGGTAAGTCAAACAACTGCAAACGTTATTGTTAACTCTGGTAGCACAGACGGCACATTTCAACTGGCAGTAAGTTCTCCAGCCATTGATGGTGGTGTAGATATTGGTGGAAATAAACCTGATTGTGGAGCTTTTGGTGGTAATGATCCTTATGAACTATCAGGAATACCTGCAATTCCTTCTATTTACAGTGTTTCTTTTCCAAACGGAAATAGTGTTCCCTTGAATTCACCATCTATATTGATAGATTTTAGTACGAGAGATAATAAGTAGTTGTAGCCACATAAACTTAATTGTGATGAAACAACTAACTTATTTGTTGATGGTTCTGATAACTCTTTTATGGAGTTTAGAATCAGCAGCACAAGACCCCCCTTACCCAAATGCTCCAAGTGCGCTTCAAAATATAGTAGCAGCAGAGTATTATATAGATGTTGATCCAGGTATTGGCAATGGAATAAACATTCCATTAACAGCTGGTTTAGATATTGCGCTAAGTAATATTGTAATTAACACCACGGGTCTAACACCAGGTACACACAGTTTGGCTATTAGAACTAGAAATGCAAGTGGACAATGGAGCTTAACTTCAATAAATTTATTTGATGTAGCACCTCCATATCCCTTGGCAACAGCTGCA
>DAIRTB010000175.1:0-1005 GCA_036804105.1 Bacteroidota bacterium
TAAGATCTCAAACAAACCTTTTGCTTCTGCTTCCATTTTTACGAAGATGGCATCTGCCTCACCTTTAGCATTTTCTCTAATGGTTTCTGCTTCGGCTTGGGCTTCAATAATAGCTCTTTGTTTGGCAATTTCAGCAGGAATTACAATGTTGGCAATCTGGGTAGAACGATCTCTTTCAGAACGTGCAACTTCTGCTTTTTGCTCTGCTATGTAAGATTCTTCTAAGGCTTTTGCTTGTTGAACCTTCTCTGCGGTCATGGCAATTCTTAAGGCATCCGCTTCTTTTTCACGTCTTGCAGCTTCAGAATTTGCAATGGAAATACGTGCTTCGTTCTCACCAGTTATTGCAATCGCATTTGCTTCCGATGTTTTGATACGTGTATCTCTTTGCGCTTCTGCCTTTCCAATTGCCTCATCTTTAACCGCAGATGCAATGCTAATTTCTCTATCTTTTTGGGTGATGGCAATTTTAACGTCTCTATCTCTGTGCGTTTCAGCAATTTGAGTATCCTTTTCTCTATCGGCTAAAGCCTTACCAGTTTCACCAATTTTCTCTTGCTCGGCAACTGAAATTTTTGCTTCGTTAATCGCTTTAGCAGCGGCTTCTTTACCAAGTGCCTCAATATAACCCGACTCGTCTTTAATATCCGTTACGTTTACGTTGATTAACTTCAAGCCGATTTTTCTTAATTCGCTATCTACGTTTTTAGAAATATTGTCTAAGAATTTATCTCTGTCTGAGTTAATTTCTTCGATGGTCATGGTTGCGATTACTAAACGTAATTGGCCAAACAAAATGTCTTTAGCCAATTCTTGAATTTGCTCAGAGCTTAATCCCAACAATCTTTCGGCAGCGGTGTTCATGCTGTCGGTTTCTGTTGAGATTGCTATTGTAAATCTACAAGGCACATCCCCACCCGAATATTTTGCCTGCTTAGCGCATTGGTAAGGTTTGCCTCAATAGATAGGGGTTTCAAATCTAAGAAAGCATAATCTTGAATAACG
>DAIRTB010000175.1:1015-5429 GCA_036804105.1 Bacteroidota bacterium
GCCACCGTGCACACATCTTGCAGAGGAGCCACCGGTTCGTCCGTAAATCACCAAAATCTTATCCGAAGGGCATCTTTTGTACCGGGAGGCCAAAGCCGAAAGCGTAACGAAAACAACAATGGCGATTACCGCTGCTAGAATAATAATACCTGTGTCCATAGGTTAATTTGACTTTTTTATTGAGCTTACTACTAAAATACTTCCACTTTCTACCCTTTCAACTCGAACTAATGTGCCTTGTTCCAGTCTTTCGGATTCTGTTATGGCATCTAATTCATGGGTTGCGCCACGTACGCTTATTAAAACTTTTCCCTTGCCAGACATTTGCTCGGGAATTCTGAGGTAAACTTCAGCAATCTTGTTTACGGTTTCGTTAATTCTGAATGAATTATTTTCTGCAAGTTTTTGAAGTTGCCTAATTATTGCGAAGAAAATATATACAAATCCGCAACCAACCAAAACAGCTAAGATTACCAGAATCGCCTTGCTAGAAATGCTATTATAGAATGCAATTCCTGTCCAGCTAAAACCTAGAAAGAAATTAATAAGATTTCTGAAAGAGAATAACTGGAATGGACCATCTGCACCATCTAAATTGCTATCGAAATCGGCATCGAGACCATCAGAACCATCTAAGCCGATAAAGGTTAGAATGGTTTGAACAATAAAAATCAAACTGGAAATAAGGGCGATAACCCAAAATGTTCTCAACATGGGTTCAAGCTCGTTCAATCCGAAATCCATAGCAATTTAAATTAGTGGTGAGGAATTAAAATGGTAAATCGTCGCCTTCTACATCGCTTTTGAAAGAACCGAAGTCTTCAGGAGCATCTGCTTGAACGGTATTGTAATCGGTAGGAGAACTTCCGCCAGCATTTGTGGTATCTAAACGCCAGATTTTTAAATCTGTGTACCATTTACCGTTATATTCCCTAGATTCTGGATTGAAATAAACCTTTAATTGCTGACCAATTTGTAGGTTTTTCACTTCATCTACTTTGTCGCCCCACGCTTGGAAACAAACGCTTTTTGGATATTTATCTGCTTCTGTGCTCCCAACAAAGGCTATTTTGCGCCAATCTTTGCCAGTTGCTTTGCCATTTTCTTCTTGTAATATGTGCGTAATTCGCACGTCTAACGAAATATTTGTACTCATAAAATAAGGTTAAAACCAAAGATAGTACAGATATGCGAAGCTGAAAAATATTAAGAAAATTAATCCTACAATTGCTAAAAGTTTTAATTTTTTCGGGGGATGAAAAGCCGCAGGGAAACTACCATTTGTAACCAAAAAATAATTGTAGCTTGCCAACAAAGGCGCAGTTACAAAGGATATCGCCGTAGCAAAGTCGATCAGTTTTAACATACTTCCACCTGAGGAATTCGATATTAATTGAGCGCCAATTACCAAAATAATGGTGGTTATTTGAGTAAACCGAATTTCGTTAACGGGTTTATTCACTAAAAGGGCTGAAGTCTTTACAAATACTTTTGGGTAGGCATCTAAAACAGTAAGCACGGTGCTAAACATGGTTATTAAAACGGAAACAGCAATAATTGGGTAGGTCCAATCGCCCAGAATTGAGGTGAACAAACTCATGATTTTTCCTGTAAAGGCTACCGCACCTTCCGGAATGGGTTCGCTGTTGGTTATCCACAATAAAGTACCTAAAAGCAAAAAGAATAAGGCAACTACTATGGTGCCAATATATCCAACATAGAAATCTGTTTTACATTGTTTGGCGTTGATTTGCTGCTCCTTAGCTTTTTCAAGTGCCCATATAGAATGCCAAACGGATGCATCAATTGGAGTGGGCATCCATCCTGCAAAAGAAATCAGAAAGATGATACTTGCGCTGCTCCAAACAAAAGTTTTCGTTTCATAATTGGGTAGGCCTAATTTGATTATTGCCAACATTACCGCAAAAAATGTGCAAACAGTTAATATGAGCATTCCAATTTTACTCAGCTTAGCTAGCAACTTAAACTTTCCTAAGAGTAAAATACTTGCACAAACCAGCAGAATTATAAAATGAGTGTTGGCGAAAGAGATACCATTTCCCCAAATATTGCTCAAGATTCCAGCACAAACGGAGGTTACTGCGGCCAAAACGATGAACATGGTGGTTAAGGTAATCACCCCAAATGATGCTAGCGCCCAATTACCAATTTTCTGATAACCTTCAAGTAAACTTTTTCCTGTGGCTTGCGCATATCTCTGACCGAATTCAAAAAATGGGAGTTTAAGCAGATTTACAAGTATTAGAATTGGAATGAAAGACAGTCCGTAAAGTGCTCCTGCTCTGGTACTTTGCACCAAATGTGAAACGCCAATAGCAGCAGCTGCATAGACAATTCCTGGGCCTAAGTAACTGTACTTTTTAAACATTCTATTTCAGGTGGAAAAGGTCTGATACCAAGGGTGTGCGAGCAGGAATTAAACCTTCGCCAAATTCTACCCCGCCTAATCTGCCCATTTCTCTGGCTCTCGCTTCTAAAAAGGCAATGAAATCTGCACCAGAAATGGGGGTATTCAATTCATTTGGCTCGTCTGGATTGTAAAATTGCGTTTTGTAAGCCATAACTGCATTCATTTTTTCCCGCCAAAATTCCGTGATATCTACCACAATTCCGGGTTGCAAATACCTATCCTGAATAAAATGAAAAACTTGTGGCGCTCTGTAATGACTTTGTTCTTCACCATTAAAAGAGGTTTTTATTTTGGCTAAGCCAGCAAGGAAATTCGCTCTTAAACATAAGTTTGCCGCTCTTCCGTGATCCGGATGCCGATCACTTGGGGCATTAATCAGCAAAATTTCTGGCCTGTTGAAACGAATTTGTGTAGCAATTTTAAGCAGATTTTCTTCAGTTTCTTCAAAAAAGCCATCTGCCATGCCTAAATTGGTTCTGTAATGAAGTTTTAGGATTTCACTCGCAGCTTCTGCTTCCACTTTTCTAGTTTCGGCATTTCCTCTAGACCCGAGTTCGCCTCTGGTTAAATCTGCAATTCCGCAGGTGTAACCTAAGCTTATTTGTTTAGCAATTATACCAGAACAAGCCAATTCAACATCATCGGGATGGGCAGCAAGCGCCAATAAATCTAATTTCATATAATGGGATTGTCTAGGGACTAAACTTATTTCCGCAAAAGTGAGCAAAAAAAAGTCCGCAAGAGCTGTTTCTCTTGCGGACCCTACTTTTTTTGAAGAAATTATTTCACTTCTTCGTAATCCACATCCGTTACATCGTCTGTGTTGTTAGCAGATTGGTTGTTGGTTCCAGCTCCAGGTTGTCCATCAGTTGGGTTGCCTTCAGCTTGTTGCGCATTGTACATATCTGCCGATGCAGCTTCCCAAGCCTTGTTTAATTCTTCAGTTGCGGCATCAATACCAGCAAGATCTTTTGCAGCATGAGCAGTTTTCAGCTTCTCAACGCCAGCTTCAATTGCACCTTTTTTATCGGCAGGAATTTTATCGCCGTATTCTTTCAATTGCTTTTCTGTGCTGAAAATAAGCGCATCTGCACTGTTTACTTTTTCTGCTTCATCCTTACGCTTACGATCTGCTTCAGCATTCACCTCAGCATCTTGTTTCATTTTCTCAATTTCTTCTTTGCTTAAGCCAGAAGAAGCTTCGATTCTGATTTTTTGCTCTTTTCCAGTTGCTTTATCTTTCGCAGAAACGCTCAAAATTCCGTTTGCATCAATATCGAAAGTTACTTCAATTTGAGGTACACCTCTTGGCGCTGGTGGAATATCTGATAAATGGAATCTACCAATAGTTTTGTTGTCGTTTGCCATTGCACGCTCACCTTGCAGTACGTGGATTTCCACAGAAGGTTGACTATCGGCAGCAGTTGAGAATACCTGACTTTTTCTGGTTGGGATAGTTGTGTTAGACTCTATCAATTTGGTCATTACGTTACCCATTGTTTCGATGCCTAAAGAAAGTGGAGTTACATCTAGTAAAACTACGCCTTCAACATCTCCACTTAAAACGCCACCTTGAATTGCAGCACCTACCGCAACCACTTCATCTGGGTTAACCCCTTTAGAAGGTTTTTTACCGAAGAATTGCTCTACTACTTCCTGAATTTTCGGGATACGTGTAGAACCACCAACTAAGATTACTTCGTTGATTTCGTTCAAGCTTAAACCGCTGTCTTTAATTGCTTTTTTACAAGGCTCAAGTGTACGTTGAACTAAATCGTCTACCAATTGCTCAAATTTAGAGCGGGTTAATTTAGTTACCAAGTGGCGAGGAACATTGTCGATAACCGTAATGTACGGAAGATTTATGTCTGCCTCAGAAGAGCTTGAAAGTTCAATTTTCGCTTTTTCAGCAGCTTCTTTCAAACGTTGTAAAGCCATTGGATCCTTTCGTAAATCCATGTTATTTTCTTTACTGAATTCGTC
>DAIRTB010000176.1:0-5402 GCA_036804105.1 Bacteroidota bacterium
ATTCTACAAAAGTGATTTGTTGGGGTTCAGGAAAATAGGCATAAATTAATCTTAACCCAGAATTTGAACCTTTCCCTTTTAAAGCCTTACAAGCGATTTTCTTAATTTTGATTATACAAGTTTCTAAACCAAGATTATCAATTTGGAAACTAAACGGTGGTCTTTCATCAGGTTGATTATTAAGTATCATTTTGATGATTTCTAAATCCTCGTTTAATGTTCGATACTTTTTGAGCAATGCCTTTAAATCTTTATCAAACTCGGGTAGGTAATCAATCTCCATTTGTTAATCATTTTCATCTAGATAAACCCTTACAGAATAAGGCAATTCTCGGTAAAGACTTAGTTCATAGTTAATTTCATCACCAACCGTAGTAACCAGCAATGGAAGATCTTTGTGTGTATATTCCGTAATCTTAGTCGAGGTCCAATCGCTCATTTGTGCTATTACTCTGTCAATTACATCTGTTTCACTTGCAAAAAGGATTCTTAAATCTGGTTTAGTTAATGGTAAAAATCTCATCTGGATTTTACTTTGAAAAGAGGATTTCAGTTTTTGAATTTCCTCTTGTCCAACCATTTGATTGATGATTTTATCAAATGCTTTTGGAATCGGACCAAAGTTTGATTTTAAATAACTTGCTCCAGTGAGGTGGTCTTCGTACAATTCATAATAGTTGAAGTCGGAAAAATACAAGAGTTTGTAAAGTACAGTTTCTCCAACATTTGGTTTGCCAGCACATTTTTCAAGAATATACAACAGCACGTTTTTGAATTTCTCTACATTTAAGGAAGGAACTGAAATACGTTCTTGAAGATTTGAAGGTTTCTTCTTTACGGTATATTCAACTTCTAAGTCTTGAACCACATTTTGCAACATGAAATTATCAAGCGAAAAGGTTAGGTTTTTTGCCAATCTCTGAAGCTCTAGCACATCTAATCCTCTATTTCCTAGCTCAATTTGCGCTAATACTGATCTTGATAGTCCAACACTTTTAGCCAACTCTTCTTGAGAAAACCCTTTTGCTTTACGCAGTTGAGCAATCCGATTTCCTATTTCCTTATGTGATGTGATTGAGTTCATTTTTAATTGTCTATATTGAAAAGCAAAAGTAATGATTGTTTACTAATCGAACAATAAATTGTTTGATTAGTAAACGCAACTTGTCATTTTATAAAAGTTACATTTAGGTACTTTCAAAACCATGTCATTAGTTTTGAACATAATGAAATAAATTTGAGTAAATATTTAAACTCGATTTAAATCATGGAAATTATAACCATTTATCCTAAAAACGAAAAGCAAAACTCTCTACTTAAAGCCTTACTAGAAGAAATGCAAGTTCGTTTTGAAATCTCAAGAAAGGGAGACGATAGTTTGTTATCAGAAAAAGAATTTTTATCAAAAATAGATAGATCATTAAAACAAGCAGAATTAGGACAAACTAGAGTTCTTTCAAAAGATGATCAAAAGAAAATTTTGGGTTTTTGAGTTTGCAGGATTTTCTGAGCGGTATAATTGCATGCTTGGCCTGCAACCTCATGTGATACGATTTTATTGATTTCAAACAATTATTTCACATCAACTTAATTCACCAAAACTTTGTGAGTTAAAAACCAATCAATACTTTTGTTTTCATAAAAACTAAACCATGAATCAAGTTACTAATTGGTATAACCAAGCCATTGAAATGGCCATTGAATATGCCCCTAAAGTTGTGGGTGCAATCCTAGTTTACATTATCGGTTCATACCTAATCTCAAAACTGGGTAAAATGCTAAGAAGGGTAATGATGTTGAGACAATACGATCCAGCTCTTCAATCATTTCTTATCAATTTAGCCACAGGACTTTCTTACATTCTATTATTTCTAACTGTAGCCTCGATGATTGGGATAAACACCACATCGTTTGCAGCATTAATTGCAGGTATTGGTATTGCAATAGGAGCAGCATTAAATGGAAGTTTGGGAAATGTTGCGGGTGGTGTGATGCTCATAATTTTCAAACCATTTAAGATTGGTGATATTATTGAAGCCCAAGGTTATATTGGAACTGTAATTGAAATTGGTTTAGTGGCCACAGTTGTTGTTACACCAGAAAATAAAACAATTTATATTCCTAATGGAGCATTATCTACGGGGAGCATCGCCAATTTTAAAACACAAGGTAGTTTAAGGGTAGATTTAAAAATCTTTATTCCCGCAACAGAAAGCATAGACAAAGCCAGAGAAGTTGCTATGGCAGCAATTACAGCTCATCCGAATGTATTAACATCGCCAGCTCCTTCAGTGCATGTTGGTGAAGTTGTAGATAATACCATAAAACTTGTAATGCACCCTTTCACCACCCAAGAAAATTACTGGTCGGTTTATTTCGGGGTTCAAGAAAATGTGAAAAAAGCTTTCGATTCAAATGGAATTGATAGTCCTATTCCACATAGGATTATGATAGATCAAAGGCAAACTGAGTAATACTTTATTTATAATATAATTCTCGAGGGATTAGTTTTTTTGAACAAAACCCTCGTGAATTTTAAATAAACACCGCTGGAGCCTTCTCCCTAAGATTATAATTAGAGCTCATAACCTCTCCATAAGCTCCTGCCGACCGAATCGCAATTAAATCGCCTCTTTTGGTGATGGGCAACACAACAGCTTTACCAAAACAATCGCTCGATTCGCAAATGGGGCCAACTACATCATATTTCTTTTCTTCAGTAAAAGTAGAAGTTAGATTTTCTATTTTATGGTAAGCTTGATATAAAGCAGGGCGAATCAACTCGGTCATTCCAGCATCTAAAATTGCGAAATGAGTTGCAGCACCTTCTTTAATGTATAAAACTTTAGAAATGAGGCTTCCACAATTGGCAACCAAAGATCTACCCAATTCGAAATGTACTTCTAAGTAAGGCGGAACTTCTAAAAACCGATGAATGGTCTGAAAAAAATGCTCAAAATCTGGGTGAATATTTTCTTCCGGATGTTGGTAATCAATTCCCAATCCGCCGCCAAGATTTAAGTGTTGTAAACGGATATTCCGATCTTCGAAATATCGAACAGCCTCAGAAGCACGGATGGCCAATTGTTTAAATGGCTCAATATCAGTTATCTGAGAACCGATGTGGAAATGTATGCCAGTAAGGGTTAATCGGTCTAAGGTTTCTAGTTTGGCCAAAGTGGCATCTAGCTCCCAAAAGTTGATACCAAATTTATTTTCCTCTAAACCTGTGGTGATGTATTTATGCGTTTTTGCATTGATGTTTGGATTCAGTCTCAAAGCGATATTGGCTTTGCAATTCATTTTTGCGGCGATTTCCTGAATCACTTCCAATTCTTGAATCGACTCACAATTGAATGAAAAGATGCCGCTAGCTAATCCCAGTTCAATTTCCCAGTCGGCTTTTCCAACCCCAGCAAAGGCGATTTTATCAGCTGAAAAGCCAGCTTTTAAAGCGGCTGAAATTTCATTTCCACTAACCGCATCTGCTCCAAAACCATGATAAATCATCATTTTCAGAATTTCTGGGTTTGCATTCGCTTTCAAGGCGTAATGTACATGGTAGTTAAACGGTTTTGCTGCTGATAAACAAGCTGACAAAGTATTGCTCAGAACCTCTCTTTGATATAAATAAAATGGCGTTCCAAAATGTTGGAAGCTTGTCAATTGTGCTTTTAAACTGCTCATTAATTAAAAATCCCCTCTTGTAAACTCATCAATGCGGTTTGCTTATCTTTTTCGTTTATTAAAACACTGATGTTGTTTTTGCTTCCACCGAAGGAAATCATTCTGATATTCACTCCACTCAATGCATTCAAAGCTTTTGCAGCGATGCCAGGCGTGTCAACAATTCCATCGCCAACCAAACAAACAATGGTTTGATTTTGATCTATTTCTACTGATCCAAAATGCTTCAAATCTTCAATAATTTCGTTCAAGTAAGTATGGTTATCGATGGTAAGCGAAACCGCAACTTCCGATGTCGTAATCATGTCGATAGGCGTTTTGTATTGCTCAAAAACTTCGAACAAATTACGAAGAAAACCATAAGCTAAAAGCATTCTGCCCGATCTAATTTTAATTGCCGTAATGCCATCTTTCGCTGCAACTGCCTTAATGCCAACCTGATCTGAGCTCGTGGCAATCAAAGTTCCTTTCGCAGATGGTGCCATTGTATTAAGCAAACGTACCGGAATTTTCGAGGTCATAGCTGGCAAAATACTGCTCGGGTGAAGTATTTTTGCACCGAAATATGCCAACTCAGAAGCTTCTTCGAAAGAGAGATTGAGAATTGGTTTGGTGTTTTTCACCACACGAGGATCGTTGTTGTGCATGCCATCAATATCCGTCCAAATCTGAATTTCTGAGGCATTTATTGCAGCGCCAATTATACTGGCAGAATAATCGCTTCCACCACGTTTTAAGTTGTCAATTTCGCCAAAAGCATTCCTGCAGATAAACCCTTGGGTAATTATAAATCTTGCTCCATTTGCTTTCTCAAGCGCTGGTATTATTTGTTGGTTGATGTAGTTTTGATCGGGCTCGCCATCCGCATCTAAACGCATAAAGTCGAGTGCTGGCATTAAGTAAGCAGATTTATTCAATCCTTCTAAATACTTGAAAAACAGGAAAGTGCTAATCAATTCGCCTTGCGCTAGAATGGCTTTTTCTTCATGCCGTGTAAACATATCGAGTGTGAATGAGCGCATATAATCGAAATGCTGATCTAAAACAAGCTGAACTTCAGCTTGAAGTGCTTCGTTGGAGTAAAGTTGCTTTACGGTTTCCTTATATTTATCGGCTAACTGATCAATTAAAGACGCCGCCAAATCGTTTTCCTTTTGGAAAAGGGCCTCTGCTATCGAAACCAAGGCATTCGTTGTGCCCGACATCGCCGAAAGAACTACCAAAACTGGGCCTTCAACTGCTTCCAATAAATCTGCAACCGCTTGCATTCTTGCAGCACTTCCCACCGAAGTACCGCCAAATTTCATCACCAACATAAAAATAAAAATGCGAAAATACGCTATTTACATTTAGTAGTAATTGCTAGCCCAACTATTGCTTAATATTTTTTGTGGATGATGGGAAGCGGGATTCAAAAAGAACGTTAGCTTTTAGCCTGCAACTTTCGATTTCAGTATTACGCTTAACCGAACTCCTAATAGGATGAATAGTACAAAAAATGGAGCTCCATGCATCAAAAAATCGAACCAATCCATTGCTTGCATTCCCTTTGCTCCACCCAAAATCCAACGCACTTTGCCAAACAAATGGGGTTCTGGAGAAAAAGGTGCTAGTCCCAAGGTTAGACTTCCTACAAAGGCCAAGCCGATGTTGTAATTGCTCGCTATTTTTTCCATGGGTGAAGTATTTGATCAGTAAATGTTTTAGGGAATTTT
>DAIRTB010000177.1:0-5394 GCA_036804105.1 Bacteroidota bacterium
TTGAAGAAGTTGATAAACTAACTGGTCCGGTAATTGGTCGTCCGAAATCGGCAACCTTCAGAACTGCTGATTTGGTTGGCCTCGACACCTTAGCAAAGGTTGCTGCTGGAGTAGCACAAAATTGTCCGAATGATGAGGCAAAGGCGGTTTTCGAGCTTCCCGACTTCCTCAATAAAATGTTAGAAAATAAATGGTTGGGCGATAAAACCGAACAGGGCTTCTATAAAAAGACCAAAGGCGATAAAGGTGAGAAGAAAATTCTATCCATTAATTTGAACTCTTTGGAGTACGAAGATCAGAAGAAACCGAAGTTTGCAGCGCTTGATGCTACAAAATCGATAGAGAATTTAAAAGAACGCTTAAGCACGCTTATTCAATTTCCAGATAATGCTGGCGATTTCTACCGCAAGAATTTCTTCGCTGTTTTCAGTTATGTAAGTTATCGAATTCCAGAAATTGCAGACGAAACTTACCGAATTGACGATGCACTGAAAGCTGGTTTCGGTTGGGAATTAGGCCCATTCGAAACTTGGGATGCCATTGGCGTAAGCAAAGCCTTACCAGTTATGGAAATGATGGGTTTCGATGTTGCGCCATGGGTGAAAGAAATGGTGGAAGCTGGTAACGAAAGCTTCTTCAAAAACGAAAACGGACAGAAACAATACTACGATATTCCGAGTAAGTCGTATAAAACCGTTCCTGGAACGCAGCAATTAATTTACCTAGATACCCTCAGGAAATCGAACGTAATTTGGAAAAATTCTGGCGCAACCTTATTTGATATTGGCGATGGCATTCTAAATCTAGAATTCCATACCAAGATGAATTCTATGGGCAGCGAAGTACTTCAGGGCATCAACAAAGGAATAGAAATTGCGGAAAAAGAACACAGAGGATTGGTAATTGCGAATGAAGCAGCCAACTTTTCTGCTGGTGCAAATTTGGGCATGATCTTCATGATGGCCATTGAGCAAGAATACGATGAGTTGGATTTCGCCATCCGTCATTTCCAAAAAACGGTAAGCAGAGCTCGTTTCAGTTCAGTTCCAGTGGTTGTTGCCCCAAGAGGATTAACCCTTGGCGGCGGTTGCGAGTTAACGCTTCACGCAGATAGAGTTCAGGCAGCAGCAGAAACGTACATCGGATTGGTAGAAGTTGGAGTCGGCGTAATTCCAGGCGGCGGCGGCACCAAAGAAATGGCGCTACGTGTTTCAGATAAATACGAAACTGGAGATGCTGAATTGAATGCGCTTCAAAATGCATTTATGAACATCGCCACAGCAAAAGTTGCCACTTCTGCACACGAGGCTTTCGATCTAGATATTTTAAGAAGAGGCGATGGCATTAGCCTTAACCTCAGCGCTCAGTTGGCAGATGCAAAACGCCAAGCCATTAGTTTAGCTGAAGCAGGCTATGTTCAACCTCAACCGAGAAATGATGTAAAAGTGATGGGTAAAACCGGTATTGCACTTTTTGAAGCGGGCATTAACGGCATGTTGATGGGCAGATACATTTCAGAGCACGATAAGAAAGTTGCCTCTAAGCTCGCCTATGTTATTTGCGGTGGCGATTTAAGCACTCCTCAACAAGTTTCTGAGCAGTATCTGCTTGATTTAGAGCGAGAAGCATTCTTGTCCTTATTAACAGAAAAGAAAACTTTAGAAAGAATCCAGTCGGTTTTAACCACGGGCAAACCTTTGAGAAACTAATTATCATCATCCAAAAAAAGAAAAAAATGAACGCATATATAGTAGCTGGCTACAGGACAGCCGTAGGAAAAGCAGGCAAAGGCGGATTCAGATTTACACGTCCAGACGACCTTGCTGCCGCAGTAATTAAGCATTTAACGGAGAAAGTTCCGGCTTTAGATCCTGCAAGAATAGACGATTTAATTGTTGGAAATGCCGTTCCCGAAGCAGAACAAGGCATGCAAATGGGCAGAATGATCAGCCTTTTGTCGTTGCCGATAAATGTTCCGGGCATGATTGTTAACAGATACTGTGGTTCTGGCGTAGAAGCCATCGCCATTGCATCGGCAAGAATTCATGCAGGCATGGCAGATTGCATAATCGCCGGAGGAACAGAATCAATGAGTTTAGTTCCCGTTATGGGATACAAAACAGCTTTAAATTACAAGTTGGCCACAAAAAATCCAGATTACTATACCTCAATGGGCTTAACTGCCGAGCAGGTAGCTGGTAAATATGGCATCAGCAGAGCCGAGCAAGATGAATTCAGTTTCAACTCGCATCAAAAAGCAATTGCAGCTATAAAATCTGGCAAATTTAAAAGCCAAATTGTTCCGTTCGAGGTAGAGGAAACTTATTTCGACAACAACAAAAAGAAAACCAGGAAATATGTGGTTGATACAGATGAAGGTCCACGTGCAGACACAACTTTAGAAGCATTGGGCAATCTGCGTCCAGTTTTTGCAGCTGGAGGTTCTGTTACGGCGGGCAATTCATCACAAACTTCAGATGGTGCCGCCTTTGTAATGGTAATGAGCGAAAAATTGGTTAACGAGCTGAATATTAAACCTATAGCTAGAATGGTTACCTATGCTGCGGCAGGTGTAGACCCGAGATACATGGGAATCGGCCCAGTGGAAGCCATTCCAATTGCCTTGAAAAAAGCAGGTTTAAAACTAGATGACATCGATCAAATTGAATTGAATGAGGCTTTTGCAGCACAATCTTTGGCGGTGATAAAAACTTTAGGGTTAGATGCTTCAAAAATAAATGTAAACGGTGGAGCCATCGCTTTAGGCCATCCTTTGGGTTGTTCTGGAGCAAAATTGAGCATCCAACTTTTTGAGGAAATGCGTCTTCGAAATCAGAAATACGGCATGGTAAGTGCCTGCGTAGGCGGCGGACAAGGCGTTGCTGGAATTTACGAGTTACTATAAATCAAACAGAAAAACATAACAAACATGAGTAAGAGTTTAGAAAGAGGTGGCGAGTTTTTAGTAAAAGACATCCACCACAGTGAAATATTTATCCGTGAGGAATTATCAGAAGAACAACTGATGATGTTCCAAGCTACAAGAGATTTCTTGAATGCAGAAGTAAGACCGAACCTTCAGAAATTTGAGCACAGCGATTTTGAATTAACCGAATCGGTAATGAAAAAAGCAGGCGAACTTGGTTTGCTAGGCGTTTCCGTTCCAACAGAATACGGTGGCATGGGCATGGGATTCAACACATCCATGTTAATTTGCGAGGAAATAAGTTCCCTCACAGGATCAGTTGCAACTGCTTTTGGCGCACATACCGGAATTGGCACTTTACCTATTTTATTGTATGGTTCTGAGGAAGTTAAGCAGAAATTCCTACCGAAAATTGCTTCGGGCGAGTGGATGAGCTGCTACAACTTAACAGAGCCAAATGCGGGTTCTGATGCAAATTCAGGAACAACCAAAGCAGTATTGACCGAAGATGGACAGCATTACGAAATCACAGGACAAAAAATTTGGATTTCGAACGCTGGCTTTGCAGACGTTTTCATTGTTTTCGCAAGAATTGAAAACGACGAGAACATTACCGGTTTCGTTTTCCATAAAGATGAAGTATCGGGCTTAACCATGGGTGCCGAAGAACATAAGTTAGGATTGAAATCATCGTCCACTCGTCAGGTTTTTTACGATAAAGTAAAAGTGCCTGCATCACAAATGTTGGGTGTTCGAGGTGGCGGATTTAAAATTGCAGTAAACGCCTTAAATGCTGGTAGAATTAAACTGGGTTCTGCAGTTGTTGGGGCTGCTTTTAAAGTGATCGATTATGCCGTGCAATACGCAAACGAGCGCAAGCAGTTCGACCAAGTTATTGCCAACTTCGGCGCAATTAAGCAGAAAATTGCCAACATGGCTACCAAAACCTATGTTGCTGATGCCATGCTTTACAGGGCTGGACAGAATATTGAAGACAATACCAGCAACTTATTGGAAGCTGGAAAATCAGATCAAGAAGCCAAATTGAAAGGCATTGAAGAATATTCAATCGAATGTGCAATCATTAAAGTTCATGCATCGGAAGTTATGCGAGATATAGCCGACGAAGGTGTTCAGATTTACGGTGGCATGGGCTACTCGGCTGATGCACCAATGGAAGCAGCTTACAGAGATGCCAGAATATCACGTATTTACGAAGGCACCAACGAAATCAACCGCATGTTAATTGTAAACATGTTGTTGAGAAAAGCCATGAGCGGTAAGTTAGATTTAATTGGCCCTGCTACAAAAGTTGCGCAAGAATTAATGAGTATTCCAGATTTTGGGGGTGATGAAGACACTGCTCCACTAGCTGAGGAACGCAAACTGTTGGGCAACCTCAAAAAAGCCATGCTGATGGTTGCTGGTGCTGGAGTTCAGAAATTGGGCACCAAACTAGCTGAAGAACAAGAACTTCTAATGGCTACAGCCGAAATGGTGATCGAAATTTACGCTTTAGAATCTGCCATTCTAAAAACCCTCAAGTTAATAGACAAAAATGGTGCAGATGCAAATAAGGAGCGTTTAGCAATGACCACCATTTATGCGCACCACGCAGCAGATTTGGTAAATCGTGCAGGCAAAGAAGCCATTTATTCCATCGCAGAAGGCGACGAACAGCGCATGATGTTGTTGGGCTTAAAACGTTTCACCAAGATTGCCCCTACCAATTTGAAGGAACACAGAAGATTGGTTGCAGATAAGGTAATTGGAGAGAATAGATATCCGTTTGCGTGAGACCTACCCCGACCCTTCCGGAGGAAGGGAGCTGGACAGTACAACTGATTTTTTGATTTTGATGATTGCTAAAAAATGATTTTTTATCTTTAAAAATCAAGATTCTTGTTTAGTAAAATCAAAGTAAATGCAACAGCTAGATCCGTTTGCTCCTCTCCTTCTGAGAGGTTGGGAGAGGTCGACCTACCTCAACCTTTCCGGAGGAAGGGAGCTGGACAATACAACTGATGCGCTGAGTTTGATGATTATAACAGAATGATTATTTTATATTTACGAAATAGTTTTCATGAAAAAATTAGACCAGAATCCTCAATATGGCATTGTAGATGCCTCTCCTATAAATAAAGTTGGAGAAGTAGCTATTCATGGACTGTCAACAAGCCCTGGATATGTTACAGCGAATCCAGTTACATATAAATTGATTAAAAAATTTCGAGATAATTTAAAAGCTCAGCCAACGGAAGCTGAAAATATAATCTGGGAATACCTTAGAAATAAAAAAACTGGATTCAAAATCCGAAGGCAGCACATTATAGAAGATTTCATAACTGACTTTGTTTGCTTAGCCAAGAGGCTTGTAATTGAAATTGATGGTAAAATTCATCTAGAGCAAAAGGAATATGATGAATTAAGAACAAAGAGACTTAATGACTTAGGTTATGAAGTAATTA
>DAIRTB010000178.1:0-5386 GCA_036804105.1 Bacteroidota bacterium
AAAACGGTTACGATTAAAAAAAATGGCGAAAGAATTATGAAACCTACAATGCCTAATAATAAATCGATTAGTCGTTTAAAGAAATGCTTATACATTGGCAACTTCAGCTAAATGGTTTAAATATTTATTGGCAAGTGCAGTTCTATGGAAATGTTCAGTAGCAAATTTGTAACCGCTTTCGCCTTGGATTTTAAGTAATTCTGGATTGTGTAAATAATGCCGAATTACCTTTTCAAAATGCTCTGGATCTTCTGGTTCAACATAGCTTCCAGCGTTTGCATCTTCAACCAATTTTCTGGAAACGCCATCAATGGCCATAAGAATCGGCTTTTTACAGGCCATGTAATCGAAGGTTTTATTAGAGTAAACGGTTTTGAAGGTATCTACTTTTTTGAGTACGGATGTACCCATATCGGAAGCCAAAATATATTTAAACACTTCTTGTTTTGGCACCGAATCAAGGAAAACTAAATTAGAAAGTTGCATTTCTTTCGCTTTTTCAATCAATCTTGCTTTTTCCATACCCTGACCAATTAAAACAAATTTTACATTGGTATCGGTTAGTCGGGCTGCTGTTTCTAAAACTTGATCAAGATAGTTTGCTACTCCATGTGCACCGACATAAGTTATCACAAAATTCTCGTCAAAACCTTTTTCTATTCTAAAAGCCTTAGCATCAAAATGCTGCAATAGATTTTCCGATAAGCTGAAATCTGCTGCATTTGGAATAAAGATGATTTTTTCTGGAGAAATATTTTTTTTCTCTATCAGAATATCTCTAAATGCCGGGGTCAGCACATTTATGAGTTTAGCTCTTTTATAAATAAATGCTTCCAAAAAGTATGCAAGCTTAATAATCATTTTATTCTGAACAACCCCAGTATCAATGGCACTTTCAGGCCATAAGTCTCTGATTTCGAATACAAAAGGAGTTCTTTTTATTTTACTAATAAGGTAACCACTTATCCCTACAAAAAGAGGGGGAGAGGTTACCAAAACCACATCGAACTTATTTTTTGTTTTGAAAACACCTGCATAAAGAGACGAAAAAACGAAGGAGAAATATCCCCAAAGTCTGCCTAAAAAATTAGTGTTATAGTGTTCAGAAACATGGCAGCGGATAACCTTAATATCACCTTGTTGTTTGTTTACAAAATACTTTCCTTTGTATTCAGCACGCTTTTCACTGCCGTTGGCGTGAATCATTCCTGCAATTACTTGAACTTCATGCCCTTGCTCAAACCAGGTTTTGGTCATTTCGTTAAATCTACTACCGCCCGGATCGTCGTCTTCTAAGAAATATTGGTGTAGTAGTAGTATTCTCATTTAATTTTAGGTAAAAATGCTTTCTTGTATTTTACGAAATCTTGCACAAAGGTGCTGAAAACTTAATAGAAATAATAGGATGCAAAATTAATTTTACATGGTTTCGCTTGCTGTTTTTAACTAATTGTTGGGTTTAGTCCTCTTACTTTCTAATTAATCTAGCTCCGAACAACACATCGCCCCCTTTGTCTGAAGCTTGAAAGAATTTCATTCCCTCTAGATCAAATTTTCCAGTTTCCATGATTTTGTCAACCACTGCCTCGTTTTCTTGTTTGTAAACTGAGCAGGTTAGGTAAACTAATGGAGCGCCAGTTTTAAGATAAAAACCTACGTTTTTTGCCATGTTTACCTGTTTATTATGGTAATTCTCCAATTCTTCAGGCTTAAATTGCAAGGCTAATTCTGGGGTTGATCTCCAGGTACCACTTCCGCTGCAAGGCGCATCAAGTATAATTCCGTCAAATTGTTTCGGGAAAGAACCTGATTGTTCTAAAGGAAAGTTTTGGGTTAAATCAACTTTCAGCCTAGAAAAGCTTGTGATCCCAACTTTTCTAAATCGGCTTATTAAAGAATCTAGCATAAAGTCACGGTTATCTGAAACAAACAAGCCCGCTTTTGGCTGAATGGCATGAAGTAGCAATGTTTTACCACCAGAAGCTGCACAAGCATCCCACCATTTATCGCTCGGTTTTGCTCTGAATAGACTTGAAGTTTGTTGGGATGCTAAATCTTGAATTTCGAACCAGCCGTTTGTAAAGGGATCTAAATCTGTAAGTTTACTGGCTCTAGGCAAACGAAATGCAAGTGGCTCATCGTCAATCGGTTCGTAGGCAATTTCATTTTTCTCGAAGAATGCCAAAAGTTTTTCCCTTTTGTCTTTTAAAACCCGAATAAATGTGTGAGGGGCAAGCATCATCGCATTAAAAAATGCAGACTTGTCTAACTTATCTGATAACTGCTCTGTGGCTGGAAAAAGAACTTCTACATTGAAATCTTCAACGTTTAATTTTAAACGGTCTAAAGCGGTTAACTCCGCATTTTCTAATCCTTTTAGCCCGAATTTTTCTCCCCAATAGGCAGCAAACGCATTGATAATAGGCGTACAAACAAAATTAGCTAAGGCTATGCCATTCTCAATAGAAAGATTTTGTACCGCATTTTTTACTCGAATGTAGTTATACACCAAGTCTGAAACCTCTCTGCGATCTTTACTCCCCATTTTTGGGTTGTTTTTAAAAAACTTTTTCAAAAAAGTGCTTAAAGGTTCTTTGAAGTGATATGCCTCCACAGCTTGAACAGCTTGGCGCATTCTAATTTCTACAATCATTTAGTATTGGTATTGTCGTGTAAAAACGAAGTCTTTGTATAGTACAACTGCTCGTCCGTAATTTTTAAAGTAATTATTATTTAATTTTTTGTATTCTACTGCAGAGCCTAAGCCCTCGAAAATATTAGGTCCATATTCTGCAAGTGCTTCTATTCCATCTAATTTCAATTTTTCGAAAAGACTTAGAGTGAAATCATAAGCTCTGTAAGCCATTTCATCTGGTTCGTATCCATATTCAGATTTGAAACTCCTTCTAAATTGTTTGGTTTCAGAGAAATTATAATCAGGAAAAAAATCAGTAAAAAGATAAAGTTGAACTTCATTTAATAATTGAGGTTCTAAAACCCTGTATTTATTCCAATCTGCATCACCAAAGAATACGATACTATACGTATTGATATGGTCTTTTAATGCGGTTAGAATTGTTTCTACATAGGCTTGTTCCGAATTGGAAATATAGATTACATTTATACTTCCTTGTTTTAATTTGGAAATGATAGTGTTTGCATTGAAGATTCCTATAAATTTGGAATGGCTTATTCCATTGTAGGTTAAAAGCGAATCAAAGGTTTTTTGAACTTCTCTATTACTTGAGCTATCCTTTGCAATGCTAACTACATTAACTTGTAAGAAGTTATTTTTAAGATAGCTGTACATGGTGTGTGCTATGCCCAATCTGTCTGGCTCAATATCTATTTTGGTTTTGTTTTCTAGAAAAACATACGGTTTATCAAACCTATTAAAAACCATACAAATGTCTGATTCTTGTTTTGCATTGTATTCTAAGGAGTTGAAATTCAGCACATCCGTAGTGCCATCAATTAGCTTAACTTGAAGTTGAAGTCCACTAAGTTTTTGGTTTTGCAGCGCCAATTTCATTCCCTTGTAAAAAGAAAGGGGGAAATCTAACTTGGAATTAAATTTTACTGAGTCAACAGCTGTGTTGCGAACATCTAACGGCAAAACAACTGCAATTTCGTAGACCTTATTTAGGTTTGGTTTGCTTTTACTAACTGTTTTTTTGAAAAGTGGCTTATCGTCCTTAGAGTTGTCAGATTTTTCATCTGATTTTGAGGGATTATTTTGCTCCTTTTGAGGTGGTTTAACTGTTATGTCTTTCCCTTTTCTTATGGTTTTTTGAGATGCGCTACACCCCATTAACAACATAAAAAAGGCAAAAAGTATTAGCAGTTTATTCCCATTCAATAGTTGCTGGTGGCTTCGAACTAATGTCATATACAACACGATTTATTCCTTTAACTTGATTAATTATTTCATTTGATATTTTTCCTAACATTTCGTGCGGAAGGTGGCTAAAATCTGCCGTCATGCCATCTACACTTTGTACTGCTCTTAGGCAGATTACATTTTCGTATGTGCGCTCATCGCCCATAACACCAACCGATTGCACCGGCAAAAAGATTGCTCCAGCTTGCCAGACAGTATTGTACCATTCACTTTGTTTCAACTCATTTATAAAGATGGCATCAGCTTCTTGGAGAATGCGCACTTTTTCTGTGGTAATATCGCCAAGAATCCGAATAGCCAAACCAGGTCCAGGAAACGGGTGACGACCGAGAATATTTGGGTCAATACCCAAGGCCGTTCCTACTCTACGAACTTCATCCTTAAATAATGTTTTCAATGGCTCAACCACTTTCAGCTTCATATTTTCTGGTAATCCACCCACATTGTGGTGAGATTTTATGGTTGCCGATGGGCCATTAACATTAACAGACTCAATTACATCTGGATAAATTGTGCCCTGACCTAACCAGTTTACACCTTGAATTCTATGAGCTTCAATATCGAATGTTTCAATAAAAACTCTTCCAATGGCTTTGCGTTTTGCTTCGGGTTCAGAAATGCCTTCCAGAGCCGCATAAAACTCGTTTGCAGCTCTAACACCAGTAATATTTAAACCCATGTTTTCGTAGGATATTAATACCTGCTCGAATTCGTTTTTGCGTAACAATCCGTTATCAATAAAGATGCAATGTAGGTTAGCCCCGATAGCTCTTTGAATTAAAACAGCAGCAACGCTAGAGTCAACACCACCTGAAAGACCCATTACTACCAGGTCGTTTCCAAGTTTATTTTTCAATTCTTCTACAGTTGATTCAATGAAGGATTCTGGCGTCCAATCTTTTTTGCAGTTACAGATATTGGTAAGAAAATTATCTATAATGATCTTTCCATCAATAGAATGTGTTACTTCTGGGTGGAATTGAATACCGTAAATAGAAGAGTTTGGAATCCAAAAAGCCGCATTTTTTACAGATTTGGTTGATGCTAAAATCTCTGCACCTTCTGGTAACTCAGCAATGGTATCGCCATGCGACATCCAAACTTGTGAACCAACGCTAACTCCTTTGAAAAGTGGATTTCCAGCGTTAAAGTTATTGAGGTTTGCTCTTCCGTATTCTCTTATGGTGGATTTAACCACAGACCCGCCACCGTTTTTTGCCAAAAGCTGGGCTCCGTAGCAAACAGCTAAAACCGGTATTTTACCTATGAAATCTGAAAGGTCTGGATTAGGCGCTTTTTCATCATGAGTAGAAAAAGGACTTCCTGAAAGTATTACCCCAACTACGGTTTCATCTGGTTTTGGAAAATGATTATAAGGATAAATCTCACAATAAACATTGGCCTCTCTAACCCTTCTTGCAATAAGTTGGGTGTACTGAGAACCAAAGTCGAGAATAACGATTTTTTGCATGTGCAAAAATAGCA
>DAIRTB010000179.1:0-5373 GCA_036804105.1 Bacteroidota bacterium
CCAACTTATTAAAATCTGATAATTCGTAAAAGAAATTGTTGTTAAAATTAGAGCCCGTGTACAAAAAGAAATCGCTAACTCTAAGTTTAGGTACCTCTTTATTGCTGTTGGTTTTACGTTCTTCGCCCCCTCTTATTTTCAGGGTGTACTTTTTGTTTTGGGCTCTAACCTCACCTATGGAGATAGTTAGCGCTAATAATAAGAATAGAGATACGTTTTTCATCAGTTGTTAATTAAAGATTTTTTTTGAAATTGGGCTATTTGGATCATTAAACTTTTTCCTTAACGAAAGTTAAGATACTAAATTACAGCCAAACCAATATATTTCAAAGAAAATATGCATAAATGTGAAAATTAAAAGAACAAGGAAATTCCATCGCATTTACTATGTTCGAAGAAAGTTAAAATTAACTGAACTTCTGTATCTTGTTTGCATGAAAAGATGCGTGCTTCTACTCCTGCTTTGGTCTTCGCTACCCACATCAGCTCAGAATATTTTCAGTAACGATTCAACCCTTCGGCATATCTACAATCTTCAGTACGATAGAAATGCTGCTGATTTAATAAAGTTTGTTTCAGATAAAAATGTCATCTATCGAGAAGCAGCGGCATTAGCTTTTGCATCTATTCAAGACAGCAATTATGTACCCCAACTTCTCCAGCAATTATCAAAAGAACCCAAAGAAAATGTTCGCATTGCGCTGGTTTACAGCATTTCGCAAAGCAATAGCTGGGCAAGTTATGTTGCACTGAAAAAAGGAATCATCACAGAAAAGAATCAAAATGTTGCGAACTATTATCTAGAAGGATTAGGCAAGGTGGCGAAAGAAGACCTCAGCCAATTCTACATCGACCATTATAATAAACAAAAAAAACGGAGTGATGAATTTCTGAATTCCTTTACAAGAAGTGTCTTTTATGCCAAAAGAAACAAGCAAGTAGATTTATCTTTTGAGGACGATGCACTGCTTAAAATCCTCAAAACCATAAAAGAAAAACAGTTGGGTGATACGGCTCTGATCGCTTATCTCTATCCCAAAATCCTCGGATTATCTGATGGTTCTGATCTGAAATTAGGCCAAGAAATGCCTTTAATCTCCAGTTTTGCGGAGTTTGAATTGCAGCTCAACGAACTGCCCAGTCCTTATTTACAGCTTAACTTTCTTAAAAATCATAAGCTGAATGCTGCTTTTTGCAAGGAACTTTTGTACAGCAATCACCACATTTTATTAAGATATCACGCCCTAGATTTTCTTTTTTCTTCTGCGGATGATGAGCAGCTCGTTGACAGAGATTTGGTTCTTTACCTGCTCGGAACTGCTGATATTGCCCTCATTTCTAGGCTTTGCGAATATTTAAGAGCGCAAGAAAATCCGAAAAATCTAGTAAAAATTGAAGCGCTAAAATCTGCCCAGACGGGTTTAACCCTTCCTCGTGATTATGAAACTTGGATTGATCTCGAGAAAACCATTTGCCAGCTGGAAGGCCGGAAATATGTGTACAAATCGTACTTCGAGCAAGGATACCAAAACCCCATCGATTGGAATTATGTGAAGGCAATTCCACAAAACGCAAAAGTAAAAATCACCACTAACAGAGGTGAAATTGTGCTGCAAATGAAGGTAAACGAAGCGCCTGCATCGGTAGCCAATTTCTTGAAATGTGTGGATACCGGCTACTATAATGGCAAATACTTCCATAGAATGGTGCCCAATTTTGTAGTGCAAGGTGGTTGCCCACGTGGCGATGGCTGGGGCGGGCTAAACTGGGCACAACGCAGCGAATTCAGTAATTTGTTATCTTATAAGAAAGGTAGCGTTGGCTTGGCATCCTCCGGAAAAGATACCGAAGGCGTGCAGTTCTTCATTACCCACACCTTTACCCCACATTTAGATGGTCGCTACACTATTTTCGCCGAAGTTATTTCTGGCTTAGAGCTTATAAATCAAATGGTTGTAGGAGATCAGATGCTGAGGGTTGAGGTGATTAAGTGATGTGATGTGATGATTTTCTAAACTGCAAAAACGCCAGCATGGCATTTGTAGAATGATGGAGTGCTTTATCTGCAATTTATTTTCATTTAAATAGACATCATGCTGGCGTCTCTCATTTTTTTTCGGGGGTTGGCGCTTATCAGTAATACCTGCAAGGGTTTGAAATACGCCTCTGCAAGCATGCCATGCCATATCAATAATCAAATAAATTCTTTACCTACAAATTTCATACTTCTGATTTTTGATTAAACCATAGTAGATTTCCATTTTCCTTTTCTAAATAATGAAAAGGCAATTACTGCATGTAGGGAGTGGCAAAAAGCGATTGAAATAAAAATGCCAAGTAAATCTAGTTTTAAGTTGAAAGCTAAAATGTAAGCGAGTGGTATTTCTAACAACATCAATACCCCAATATTTATAAACATGGGGGTTTTGGTGTCTCCAGCGCCATTGAATGCTTGAATCATTACCATGCCGACTCCAAAAAACACGTATCCTAAAACTATTACCCTTAAGCCGAGTGATGCAATCTTTTGAACCTCTAAACTATCTGTAAATATTCCTGCAAGTGCGTTTCCGAAGACAAGATATATTATTGTTATCATTGACAGGAAAATTACATTGTATCTCGCTGTAAGCCAAACTGATAATTCTGCTCTGTTTGCTTTTTTTGCCCCTAAATTTTGTCCCACTAGGGTAGAGGCTGCACCAGCTAAACCCCATGCAGGCATGAGCGTGAAAATTAGAATTCTGAATGAAATTGTGAATCCTGCAACAGCGGCACTACCAAATTCTGCTGTAAATCTAGTTAGCATAATCCAAGCTAAAGAATCTATCATGAATTGCCCCATTCCACCCATAGAAATAACTGCGATTTTTTTCATGATTTCCCACTCTATTTTTAAACCTTTAAAGAGGATAACCAATCTGTGCTTGCCATTAAATAGGTGGTATAGTTGATAGAATACACCGATACTTCTACCTATTGATGTTGCCCAGGCAGCTCCTTCTAAACCAACTCCTTCAATGTTTCCGATGCCAAAAATTAGTATGGGGTCTAAAATTATGTTAATCCCATTTGAAATCCATAGGGCTCGCATTGCAAGATGTGCTTGTCCGGCACCACGAAATGCACCATTAATAAGGAAAAGCAGCATTACAGCTAAATTCCCTGCGAAGATTATACGAGTATAAGGAACGCCAATAGCAATAACTTCTTGGCTAGCGCCCATTATTCTTAGTATTTGTTCTGCAAACGCAAAGCCCATTACTGCTATTACAATAGAAATGCTACCTCCGAAAATGACTAGGTGAAGTGCTGCTTTTCCAGCTTCCTTAAAGTTTTCTTCTCCAAATCTACGAGCAATTAAAGCTGTTGCAGCCATACTTACGCCCATTCCAACGGCGTAGACAATAACTACCACCGCTTCAGTTAATCCAACCGTAGCCACTGCATCGTTCCCAAGTTTTGATACAAAGAAAATATCCACAACAGCAAATAATGATTCCATCATCATTTCCAGAATCATGGGAAGTGCTAAAAGAAAGATGCCCGATTTTATGCTAATTTTAGTAAAATCTTGCTCTTTACCACTTAGGGCATCTTTAATTAAAGTCCAATTAATCATTAGAGAAAATTAAAATCGTACGAAAAAAAGTGTTTAACTATTGTGCGATGTTTGCACTGTTTGCATTCGTTGATATATCTTAACTATGGTATTCCAGTTTCTTGTGGTAACCTCTTTTTTAAACAATGAATCTAACTTTTCCATCACTTTTACCGTTGGTAGTAAGGTGTGATTTAGCGTGTAACAAATAATATAATTGCTCGAACGCAATACTTCTACCCCTAAATTTTGTAGCGCTTTAGTATTTTCTTCTACTTTTCCTTGTGGTTTTCTAATGAAGGTTACATAGGCTTTGATTTCTTTATCATTCGGTAGGTTATTGAATGGGTCATCCTTAATAAGCTGTTCTATGGTTGAATACTCAATTAAAGTTACTGGGGCTTCAAATCCAAAAACTTTTAAAATCTCATTTTGAATACGTTCTGTATTGTTGGATATTTCATTTTGTTCAGTGCAAAAAATTATGTTCCCAGTGTTTAGGAGATGAGAAACGTTGGTAAAGCCCAAATTTTCAAAAGGTTTTACCAAAATAGGCATCGCCACCTTTTTGCTGCTTCCAATGTTTATGCCTCGAAGTAGCGCAACAAATGTATACATCTTGAAAATTTTGTGCTAATCTACAAGGTTAATTTAAATCAGATGTAAAATGTAGGTAATTCAGAGGGGAAGAAAAACGCTTTCTTCTGATTAAGGAGTAACATCATCCTTAATAAAGCTATAAAGCAGAAAATCCCAAAACTTGCGTTTTGGGATTCAAAGGTATTTTCAGTTTGTTTGAAATCTATTAGATTACTCTTACATTCACTGCATTTAACCCTTTTTTTCCGTCTTTAAGCTCGAATTGAACTTTGTCGGCTTCACGGATAGGCTCAGAAACTCCTGTTGCGTGAACGAAGATCTCTTGGTTACTTCCATCCATTTTAATGAATCCATAACCTTTGGATTCATTGTAAAATTTAACTACTCCGGTATTCATTTAATAAAATATTGTGAGGTAAAGGTAAGGCTAATTTTCACATTTCCAATAATTTCTGTATTAAATTTAGTAATTACCCTCATTATCAGTACCTATAGGAACAAAAATTATTTTTGGACCTGCATTTAAAAGTGCGAAAATGCAGAAAAATGTTTCGGGATCTTTATAATTCATTCTGAAATCTCTCACCATTTCTCTACTTATTAGACCGTTTTTTACAAACTCTTCTAGCACCGAAATGTTAACACTCCATTTCGTGTTTAAACCCTCTCTCTGAAGTAAGGGTTTACCAATGTTTAAATCTTGTTGGTCTTTATGAAATACAAAAATGGGATATTTAGAAACCCCTGCATCTAACAATTCGAAAACAAACCCACGCATGTAATCAGTATAATACTGTATATCCGATTGCAGAAATTCTAATTCTATTTTTTCTGGACTGATGTTATCTTCAAACTCCATTTAATTTTTCTTTTCTAGTAAAACAATGTTTTCAACGTGGTGGCTATGCGGAAACATATCTACCGGGCAATAACGGGTTACTGTGTATGCTTCTTTCATTAACTCCAGATCTCTTGCTTGAGTTGCAGCGTTACAGCTTACATAAACAATTTTATTTGGCATCATTTGCAACAAAGCCTTCACAACAGGCTCATCCATACCAGCTCGTGGCGGATCTGTAATTACTACATCTGGCATGCCATGTATTGCAACGAAATTAGCATCTAACATTTTTTTCATATCGCCAGCAAAGAAGCTGGTGTTTCTAATGCTA
>DAIRTB010000180.1:0-5359 GCA_036804105.1 Bacteroidota bacterium
CAAAGTAAAAATATCAAGAATGTCTGATGATGGCCGAGAAATGATTATGGCCATTTTGGGGCCTGGAGAAATATTTGGAGAGTCTGCAATTACTGATAAGGGATCTAAAAGGGAGGAATTTGCAGAGGCAACTGAAGACACTGTTTTGTGTAAGATGTTCTCTGAGGTTATTCATGAACTTATGGAGAATGATGCTGCCTTTGGTTTTAGAATTACCAAAATTATTGGGTTTCGTTTAAAGAGAATTCAATCTCGCTTTGAATCACTCATTTTTAAGCCATCGGACGAAAGAGTGAAAACTTTTATAAAAGATCTTGCTAAAGATGAGGGAAACAAAAACAGCAATGGAGAAATTGAATTAAAACTCAACCTTACCCACGAAGACATTGGAAAACTTACGGCCACTAGCAGGCAAACCGTTAATACCGTTTTAAATGATCTAAAAAGAAGAAATATTATAACTTATAACAGGTCGAAAATAATAATTATAGACTTAAGCAAATTTTAGATAAACCCTTCAATTTGCTGTTTTTAAGGAGATTATTTACGTAAAATTTAGCATGATTAATTACAAAATCTATAAATACCTAAAAATGGTGGTGATAATTTTGTAGCCTGCACCAATTGTTCCATTTATGGTTCCACTCACTTTAGAATGACCAATTCGTACCCTGTATTTAACAGGTATTTCTATCGTTTTAAACTTTAATTTTGCAGCTTTTAATTGCATTTCAACTGTCCAACCGTAGGTTTTATCAATCATATCCATCTCCAAAAGCTTTGCGTATTTAATCGCTCTAAATGGACCTAAGTCAGTGTAGCTAACTTTATATAATATTTTAATTAAGGTTGTTGCTAACCAGTTTCCGAATATTTGTTGCGGCATCATAGATCCCTTTTCTCTATTGCCTAAGGCTCTCGAACCAATAACCATATCATAATCATGATTTAAAATTGGTGCAATCAACTGTTCTATTTCTTCGGGAAAATCAGAATAATCTGCATCAATAAATACAACGATGTTGGGCTTATTCTTAAGTTTTGCGATATATTCTATACCCTTTAAACATGCATTTCCATAGCCTTGATTTGGTTCATCTAACACGGTAGCTCCTGCCAATAAAGCATTTAGGCTTGTTAAATCGTTAGAATTATTGTTTACTACAATAATTTCGCTAACTATATTTTTGGGAATGTCGGTTATTACTTTTCCAACTGAATTTTCTTCGTTAAACGCCGGAATAATAACCACTATATTTTGCTTAATAATCATAAAATTCTTCTATTTTGTATGGATTGCCATATTGATCGTAATATTTCCAAATACCCCATTTTTTGCCATTAAATTGCTGGCCTTCTTCCGATTTCTTTCCATTGATGTATTTGATTACATACCCTGCAATTTCGTCTCTTGAATAGCTGGCTTCATATTCCATTATACCATTATCATCATATTTTTTCCACCAACCACTTTTGTAATTCTCGTGATAATCGCCCTGCTCTTTAATTAATCCAGTAGCAGAATAATATTTCCAATAACCATTTTTCAAACCATTGGCATAATAACCAGTAGCCAACAAGACACTGTCGGAGCTAAATTCTGCTACTAAGCCAAAAAGCGTATCGTCTTTATAATTTACATATTTAGAAGTCTTGTTTTCGCCTATTTTATGATAACTCCAATAGCCTTGTTTTCTACTATGCTCATAATTTCCAGCGCAAATTAATATGCTATCAGATAAAACCTCCCACCAACCAACTAGCTGATTGTTTATGTAGCTTCCTTGATATTTAATATTGTTTTTAAAATCATGAATTTTCCAATACCCTTGTTTTAAATTCATGGAATCGACTAAACCATCGATTACATAATTTTCAACTCCATGGCGATAATACGATTTAGGTGAAAGATTAATTTGCGGTATTTTAGCGAGGTATTCTGGCACAAAATTATTAATCGGGAATTCCTTTTCTGTGGAAATAAAGGAATTGTTATCCCCTTTATTGCCTGAACATGCAATAAGCAAGCTAAGGAAAAACATATAGGATACCCAGAATTTTGGCATTCGACAAAATTATTTCATTACGTCTTTGGGGGGTGTCTTAGCCCCGACATTTAGTTACTATTTCAAGCTTTAGATTTGAAATAAATTAAATAGTGCCATGAAAAAATCAATAATATTAATATTAATTTTAATTTTATTTATCGCTACCCAAACATCTGCTCAATCAGTAGATAATTTAATCGCCAAAACTGATGTTTTTTTTAAAAGTCATGTAAACGCTGGTTTAGTTGATTATGCGCTTGTAAAAAGCAACATCAAAGAGTTGGTTGAACTTATTGATCAATATCAGGATGCCAAATATGACACAATTATAACAAAGAAAGCGATGCTTATTAATTTATACAATTTGGGTGTTATAAAATTATTGGCAGATAATTATCCAGTCTTGTCACCTCAAGAGATTACTGGATTTTATGATAGAAAAATCCTTCTCTACAATGGCATCAAAATAAGCCTAAATCACCTTGAAAATAATATCATTAGAAAAGAGTATGAAGACCCACGGGTACATTTCGTTTTGGTATGTGGCGCCCTAGGTTGCCCACCCATTACAAATTTTGCTTATGCACCAAATGAGCTAGACGAACAAATGAATCAGCAAACGAAACTTGCATTGAATAATGATGATTTTATAAAAGTAAATGGCAAAATAGTTATAGTTTCAGAAATTTTTAAGTGGTACAAGGAAGATTTTTCGGCAGATAATAAGGGCGTAATTGTATTTATAAATAAGTACCGAATTAACCAAATAGACGAAAATGCATCCATTGATTATTACCCTTATAATTGGAATATAAACGACTTTAAATCGCCTCAAAATGGAGATATTGAAAAACCTTACGATCCAGCAGAACAAATTCCTAAGCAAAAAATAAGCACACAAGAATTTACGCCCTCTGTGCTTTATACCAAAGGCCAATGGGAGTTTAAGCATTTTAATAATTTGTATAGCCAAACGCAAGGATTCGATAAAGAAGGAAATAAAGTACAATTCAATAACCGTGGAAGTTACTTTTCTTCAATTAACCAAGTTTTATTTGGAGTGAATTCTCGGTTTAATGTGGGTGTAGATTTTTGGATAAAATCAGTTCGGATTGATGATACGAGCAGCTCGCCATTTTCCACCTTAAGGTTTCAAAGTGGCTCACAAACCCGCACCGCACTTTCGAGTATTGGTCCGAAGGTAAAATTCCAACCCTTCAAAAAACTAAGTCACTTATCAATTCAAAGTACTTTTTTAATACCGATAGCTAAAGACCAAGAAGGATTATCTAATGGTAGGCCTTTTTTAAGTCAGGATAGCTATATTTCAATAACGCAAGTATTTTATGATCAAGCAATTGGGAAGAAAATTCAGCTATTTTTTTCATTATCGCCTTGGATTTATATAGCTGAAAATAAAATACCCGACAAAAATAGAGTGAGCGTAAGTTCACCTCTAGATATTTTTGTAAGTTATTTACCTAACGAAAGACTTACATTTTACATGCAACAGGGGTTTTGGCCAAATTATGGAGAAAAGATGGTAGCATCTTGGTTCCGACAAGAAGGCTTAGGAGCTAAATATCAATTAATTAAAGGAAAACTAGAAGTTGAAGCATCCTACACTAAGTTTACCATGGGAAAATACCAAGGTGCAGGCGCCACCTACAATTTTGGTTTGAGATTTATTCATCTTTAAGAAAAAAGCTAATGACATACATTCCAAAACCGCTAGGAAAAATTATTATCTACCTTCTTATTATTCAAGGAATTTCTTGCAAAAAAGCGACTGATTCAAATGATTGCTCGGCAGATCCAACAAATACTATTTACTGCAATACAATAAATGTAAACAGTAATGTAAATGGGTTTGTTAAAAATTTCTATCCAGATTCATTAAGAATAGAAAGTGAGGGGAATTACGAAAACGGTGTACCCATCGGATTTTGGAAGTTTTACTTCTTAAATGGCAAGCTTAAATATGAAGGCAACTACACAAACCAAAAACAAAACGGTTTTTGTAAAGAATATTTCGAAAACGGTAATTTAAAAGAAGAGGGAAATTTTAAAAATTGAATAAGAGATGGCTTTTACAAATTTTACTATGAAAATAGCTAAAATAAAGTAGAAAGGGAAGGAAATTACGCCAACGGAATAAAAACAGGGGTTTGGAAATTCTACGATGCAAATGGAAATATTATTAAAAAACAGGATTTTAAATGTTAGTAAAACAGTTCGATATGAAAAAATTAACCTCTCTAATGTTAATTGTAGTTGCACTAAATTTTAATTCTTGCAAGAAGGATGCAATTGAAGAAAAAAATGCAAGCTCAGGACTTTTAAAATACTTAGAAGACAATAAGGAATTTACACGAAGCAGCGAGTTAATTGCCTGTGCAGCAAGTCAGCCGGAAACAGAAATTGATTATGCACAATACCCAGTTTCAGTGTTTTTTTATCCGCTAGCCGGAGCTTATGAATACAAATATTTCGAGTGCCATGATGTTAATGTTGACATTACAGATTACGCTAAATTCAACAAAATAGCTTTAAACAGCGATCCTGTTTTCAACGGATACTTAAGACGTTTTAAAAAAAGCACCCCCAATCAAGATGTTTGGGGAATTGTTACGTATAAAGTGGGCAATGTAATTCATATTTGCAGAGCTATTAGAATAAAACATTATACCAAACCAACCCAATTTGCACCCGAGCTGGTAACCGTTACCGATAGTTTAACTTTTCCTAGATTTAATTGGATGGATGGTAGAATTACAGAGAATGCAATTTATTTTCAAGTAGTTTCCGATACATTAGGCAACCTCATTTCAGGAACATACACTTACGAAAGGCAGTTTAAGTTTTACAATCTTAGTAATGTTGTTTTAAACATTCGGGATGTAAATCCTGCTCCAACATTGCAAGCGGCTACAAGATATAATTTTTTGCTAATGAGTGTGAGTCAAGATAATTGGGTGAATTTAATTGGAGCAAAATCATTTAACACACCCTAAATGAAAGTAATTCTTCTAGCAATATTTTTTCAATTGCCAGAAATTTACTTAATTGCTCAGAAAGCCTATTCTGAAAAAATAAATGGAGTGAATTTTGTTTCACCCAAGTATAAAAGCCAATTATTAGGTATCGATTCATTAAAGCTTATTAACGCAAATTGGATTGCGATTTGTCCTTTTGCGCTCTTAGAAAATAACAGCAGCACCATTGTATATAACACAACTAAAAATTGGTGGGGTGATACCAAAACTGGCATGATAGAATGAACTATTTGGTCTTCGTCGTTGTTGTAGTAG
>DAIRTB010000181.1:0-5351 GCA_036804105.1 Bacteroidota bacterium
TAGTACAAGTGCACTCTTTTTTGCAGCTTGAGAAACTGAACATTGCTACTGCAGCTAACGCTAATACTAAATTACCTAATTTTTTCATAAATATGAATGATTTTAATTGCCTACTCTATTGGTTTTCAGCTTCCCCATCTTACTCTGTTTAGGATTTTCAGACGCCTCCTTTTTCTTTATTTTACTTAGCAAATGCTAATTCAAACCAATCTTCTTATATTTTGCTATAAATATAGCGTGTAAAAATTTTAAAATGCAAATTTTTATTCCCTATTTAAAACAGTTCTTTTTAAGAAAAATCATCTTCTTTTTTTTAGCAAAATTTTTGATTGTAACCTAAAATTTTGTTAAATAATTATTATTTCCAATGGCTTTAGGGTTAATTTTTCGGCCAAACAACCATCTCAATTCAATTTTTAAAATAATACCATTACTTTCAAAGAACACTAAACACCGAGGTAGATTTATTTTTATGCAAATCCTTTTAGGTATATTATGTTAAAATATTTAGGCCCAAAAATAGTAGGTTTTACTACAATTCCTATTGATTTATACAATTTTAAATCTTTTTTTAAATTTTACAGTGTTTTTTTTGACTTTAACATTGTACTCCACACTAGATAGATTAACTTACATGTGTAGAAGCTTTATTATTAGGATTTAACAAGACTATTTCAAGTTTGTGAACTATTTTACTTTTAGATGTTAAATTTTCTTTCAGAAATTGACTTTTGTGATATTTCTACCCAAAGAAAATAGATAGCTATCTGGAAATGGGAATTTTAAAGCCAAGTTTTGTTAGAACTTGAGTTCTATTTAATATTCGAAAATCGAAATCATAAAATTTTGGCCACTTAAGTTAGAATTAAACCTGCTTTTACTTGGATAATCAAATCTTCATCATAAAGTTATCTCTATCCAAAGAGTTATCACTGTACTGGTTGGCCATGGAAACTGCCCTTTCTAATACTATTTTAAGCTTATCGAAGCTGTTTGGTTTGGTAATATAGACATTAGCCCCATTTAAAAATGTTTCTTAAATATCTTTTTTATGGTCTGAGGTTGAATGAATGGCAACAATTATCTCTTTGTACTTTGAATTTTTCTATACTTCAATTAGACATTTAATACCATTTTTCAGTGGCAAATTTTTGTCTAAAAAAATAAACTGTGGGTAGCCATATCTATTTGAATCTAAATGTTCCATTAGCTCTTGCCCATCTATTACTGTATTTACTTCTGTGTTAATTTTCAATTCTGCAAAAGCCTCAACAAACAACATACGGACTCTTTCATTGTCATCTGCAAGTAAAATCTTTATTATTTCCTTTTTCAAGTTGGCTTAAGGTTTTCGACTTGTACTAATGTAGATGTTAATATTAGTACCTTTTTCTTGTTAGCTGCTTGCTGATCTTGACCATTATGATTGTCTTGGCTGAAAACAGGAGTATAAAAAAGTTGGAGTAATAACTTACAGAAGCACAGGCAAGCGCTAACCCTAGCACAAGAAAGGAAAGTTTAATAAAGAATTATTAAGAGAATCTTACGAATATTCTTATGAAATTATTTATAAAATATTTTTATTATTTGTTATTATTTTGATATAGGGTGGCTAAATGCTGATATTACAATGGATTGTAGCCAAAAAAAACCTTAATCGTAATTATTCTTATTTGGAATTACCACAGATGGTCCAGTTATTAAAATGCTATGTAGTTTTCCGTGTTTTATATCTGAAAAGAATGGTTATTGATTTTATTCAGGTATATTTTTTATCCTGTTTTCTAATTCTCGTAGATATTTCTTTCCAACAACTTCCACTGCGATATGCTCTAAAACATAATTTCTAGCACTTCTGCCTAAAATTTCTGCAGTATTAAGGGTGCTTTCAATGGCTATGGCAAGTGCCGATGCATCTCTTTCTGCTGCCATAAAACCGTTGTTGTTTTGGTCTAGAAGTTGTGGAATTCCTCCAATGGCAAAAGCTGCAACAGGTGTGCCACAACTCATGGCTTCTACTATTGTATTGGGTAAATTGTCTTCGAGCGATGGGAGAACAAATGTGTCGGCTGCGCTGTAAATGGTCTGCTTCTGCTTTTCGTTGCCAATATAACCCATTTGCTTTATTTCTAATCCCATTTGCTCTAAATCTGCTAACTCTGTTTTTAGCGGTTTCCCCAGAATAGCTAAGCCGATGTTGGGGTTTTTCTTAAACAGAATTTGCAAGGATTGCTTTAAATACACAAAACCTTTTCTTGGGTCGTTGGCGTTGGCTGCTACAAAAAGTAACCACTTTTTATTTAAATTCCAACCAAGTTCCTTCTTTGCAATTTGCTTATCTAAAGGTGCAAAAATCTGAGTATCTATGGGGTTAGGAATAGATATAACTGTATGATTTTCAGTTATTTTAGATTTCCTTGCCTCTGCTGCTATCCATTCGCTTGCACCTACAAAAGTTATATTTGCTTGGTTTAAAATAGCCAATTTTTCTTCGTAGATTCTGGCGCTTATATCGTTCTTTCCTGAAATTCTTAGCATTGGGCAATTGCCGCAGCCGTTTTGAAATCCTGTGCAAGTGCCAGCATAATGGCATCCACCAGTAAATGGCCACATATCGTGTAAATGCCAAACAATGGGTTTATTTAAAGCAACCAATTTTCTAAGACCATCTAAACTTAAAAATCCATGGTTTACCCAGTGCAGGTTAAGCAAATCGGCCTCTAAAACCTTAGGATGCTTCCACACCTCCACTCCAAAAAAAGCTGGAGAAAAAGTGGTATGGACCTGCCGCTTTTTCAGAATTTTTTCAGTAAAAAGATATTCGCCCATCATTTTAAAATGCGCAATTTTCACAGAGATTTTGCCAGTTAAAACTGAATATGCTCCTTGATCTTTACCAACGCTTTTTACGATGAATGAAATGCTATTTTTTGTGGAATCTTGTGCCTTCATCGCCAAAAATAATCTATGAGCCGCAATGGCTGCACCTCCAGATCTAGAATCGGTATTGATGATGGCTATTTTCATTTTAACTTCTTAACTATGAATGTATTATTGAAGAATAGTGTTCTAACTCTTGGTGCGATACTGCTTAAAGTAATCCCTAAAAGGTTAATAATGCTGATGGGGAAAACAGCAAAAACAACATTTAAAAACTTGTTTTTGGTGTTGAGCAACTGGAAAAAATATAGACTAAACATCTGAGCAATTACTTGTGCAAAATGACTGTCTTTCTCGTGATGCACAATTTCGAAACCTGCCAACTCCAATTCATACCTTAATCCGAATTGAGCATATCGTGCATAATCGAATGGTACCTCATGTTCATCCCAAAAGAAAGGAACAATTACCAATCCAAGGCCACCCGGCTTTAAAACCCGATGGATTTCCTTCAACGCATCTGGCAATCCGAAAACATGCTCAAAAACTTGACAGGAGAAGAAAGAATCGAAGGTTGCGTCTTCGAAGGGTATAATATCTCCATCGTAAAAAACATCTACAGGTTCTGTTTCATGACTGTGGCCTTCATTTTCCATGTCTAAACCGATGTAGGTTCTAACTTCAGTAAAGAGTTCTTTGTAAGGTTTATTTCCGCAGCCATAATCTAACATTTTCCCTTTTAAGCTTGGGGCATGTTTGGCAACTTGCTTAAAAACTTTTCTTCTGATGATGAAAAATGGATTGAATAAAAATCCAAACCAAGGGGTTTGAAACATCCATTTTTGGTATAAACGTGCGAGTGATTTCATTTCAAGCCCGAAAGTTACAAGGATGTTTTAAGATTGAATCGAGAAAATGCATTTATGCCTTAAATTACTTGAAGTTAAGTTCTATTTTTTGAAATTAATAAAACCAATTTTTGTTCACTTTTTTTCGAAAGTTTTGCTATTTTTATGGTTTACTTTTTTTTAAAATCTTTAATTGAATAATAATGAAGCATTTCGTCTCCACAATTGCGCTTTTATTTCTAAGTGTCTTGTACACACAAAGTCAAGTGGTAACTTGGGAACCTTATTTCGCTACTGATAACGATTCAATCACCATTATCTTCAATGCCAACCAAGGCAATGGTGGTTTAAGCAACACGCCTCCACCCATTTATGCACATACGGGTGTAATTACCAATTTGTCAACAGGTTTATCTAATTGGCGTCATGTAAAAAGTGCTTGGGGAGTGGCAGATCCAGCGGTTTTAATGACTCCACTGGGCAATAATCTTTACAGAATCAAATATCATGTTCGCAATTTTTATAATGTTCCAGCAGCTGAAACGATACAATATTTAGCTTTTGTATTTAGGAATACAACTGGCACTACCGTTGGTAGAGATGTTGGAGGAGCAGATATTTTTATACCCATTACTCCAGCTGGGGTTTATCAGGTTGCAATCCCATTTCAAGGTGCTGGACCAAACTTAGTTAATGAAGGCACCAATTTGCCAATTAATGGGGTTACCAATCAAAATTCAACTTTACAAATATTTATTAACGATACCTTGGTTCAAACAGCCAATAATGCTACCTCTATTAATTTCAATTATCTACGTACCAGCCCAGGTTTAGTAACTGTAAAATTGGTAGGAACTTCTGGGGCACAAACTTCTGTAGATTCTTCGGTTTATTTGTATAGAAGCCCAGTGGTAATTGCTCCTGTGCCAGCAGGGATTCAAAATGGCATTAATTACACCTCAGATACTTCTGTAACCCTATGTTTGTTTGCCCCCTTTAAAAACTTCGTTTATGTAATTGGCGATTTTAATAACTGGTTGCCCGGAAATAATGCGCAGATGAAACTCTCGCCAGATAGCACCCGTTGGTGGGTGGAAGTGAGTGGACTAACACCAGGACAGGAATATGCTTACCAATATTGGATTGACGGCAATCTAAAAGTAGGAGATCCATTTTGCGATAAGGTGCTTGATCCAGGTAACGATAATTTTATTACAGCTAGTACTTACCCCAATTTAATGCCTTATCCAACTGGAAAAACAACCGGATTTGTTTCTGTTCTGCAAACAGATCAAGTTCCGTACAACTGGGGCGTTACCAATTTTCAGCGTCCAGATCAGAAAAATTTGGTGATGTATGAACTTCTGGTGCGTGATTTTGTGAACAACAGAACTTACAATACCCTCAAAGATTCTATCAGCTACCTAAAAAAATTAGGTGTTAACAGCATTTCGCTTATGCCGATTATGGAATTTGAGGGGAACGACAGCTGGGGTTACAATCCAATTTATTTCTTAGCTCCAGATAAGGCATACGGGCCGAAGAATAAGCTGAAAGAGTTTATAGATTCTTGTCATGCAAACGGAATTGCAGTTGTTTTAGATATGGTTTTGAATCATGCTT
>DAIRTB010000182.1:0-2633 GCA_036804105.1 Bacteroidota bacterium
TAAGGGCTAAAGCATACAGGAGCAGTAAAGATAAAGAACTTAATAACTACTTAATTTTCCTTAACTCCCTAATGGTGAAAAAAGAAAATTGAACCTTTAAGGAGTTAAGTCTAGTTAAGGGCTAAAGCATATTGGGTTTCGTCACTTGAGCGAAGCGACTCTTAATTTTTCTTAACTCCTTAATGGTGAAAAAACCTGAGTGAAGCGAAAAAAGAATATTTAATTTTATTTAAACCTCTAAATGGTTACAGCGAGAAACTCTCACCACAACCACAAGTTCTAGAAGCATTTGGATTCCTAAAGTTAAACCCCTTACCTTGTAACCCATCAGAATAATCGAGCTCGGTGCCAACTAAATAAAAGAAACTCTTTTTATCCACCAAGATTTTAAAACCCTTGTCTTCAATTACCTCATCGGTTGGTAGTGGGTTTTTATCAAAATCTATTTTGTAGCTCAAACCAGAACAGCCACCACTAACTACCGAAACACGCAGGTTGTAATCGGGTGTAAAACCACTTTCGGTTCTAAGGTTATCAATTTTCGATGCTGCTTTCTCTGAAATGCTAATCATATTACTTCAATCTAAAAAGAAAGAACAAAAGTATAGATTTTTGGTTCAGAAAGGCTCAACCTCAATTAGGCACTTTTCATTTCGTCTAGCTCTTTCCTAATAAGATCCAGATACATCCCAAAGGCTTTACGGTTTAAATACCTAGTTACAAAGTAGCAAATTGGAGTAAAAACAACCCAACAAGCCACAAGAATTAATTGCACTTCTGTCTTCTCTAGGAGATGTAAGGCGTCTTCTTGTGCAAGTGGAATTAAGAATCCTGCTGTCATGGAAATTGGATAAATAAACACTGCCGTTTGTTCCAATCTCTTTAGCAAAGTTCTTATTCCCAGCTCCAAATTGCTGAGGTAATGAAAAGTATCTTGCTCAGGATGCACAGATTTTAGGTATTTTCTATCAATGTAGATATTCAACCAAATATTAGCTACATAGGCCAATAGCACCACTCCTAGCAAAACCTGAACGGTAATTTGGTCGATATAAAACATTAAAGAACCGAAAATAAGTATTCCAGCCACTGCAAAACCAGAGTTTATAAACAGGTTGGTTTTAAGCTTAGCTATTGGTCCATTTGCTTTAGATTTTAACGATTGCAAGTCTGATGCAATCACTTCGGGGCCATCAGGCCGAGCCTGTTGAAAACCATTCCAGAGGTCATTGAGGTTGTTCATGGCGCATTTTTTTTACGAGGTAATCTTTAATTCTATGCAATTTTACTCCTACGTGGTTTTTTTCAAGACCTGTAATTTCGGCAATTTCCGGATTTGAAAAACCATCTAAATGAGCGGATATAATCATTTTATCCACAGGGTTTAAGCTTTTAATGTAATGATACAAGAGTTCAGGACCTTCATCTGGCGTGTACGCCTCGTCGTGAGGAAGTTCAGATTCTGCAGTTCTACGTTTTTGTTCTTTCTTCAAGAAAGTTAGTGCGGTGTTTAAGGCAACTCGATACAACCAAGTTGAAAATGCTGAGTTGCCATTAAATCTTTCAAACGATTTTAGGCTTTGATACAATACCTCCTGGTATAAATCCTTACGGTCTTCGGCATCGTCGGCGTAGAGATTTACCAGTTTGTATACAATGCCTCTGTTGGCATTAAACAAGTTCAGAAACTCTGTGTCTTGCTGCATTTGTAAAAAATCCTTAGTTTTTTACCGCTACGGCTTCAACGGTGTAACCCGCATTTCGCAGTAAGGTTATTAGTCCAAACTCTCCAGGTAAATGAAGTGCTCCTACGGCTACAAAGGTGCTATTCTTTTTGAAAAGATCAGGTAAAACCTCCATCCAAGCTAAGTTTCTCCCTTTGAGTAAGTATTCCATGCTACCGTATTTTGACTCCCATTCTTTATAAAAGTTTTGCATTTTAACCAAATCTCCTTCCATATAAAGAAAAGCTAAATCTTGCGAAAGCGATTTTATTTCTTCAGGATCTTGAACCATTGCGGCTAGATTTTTAGCTTGTTCTTCAATTGGTTGGCCATCATATAACATTTTAACCTGATCAATCATATCCTCTAAAGGTACTAATTGCTTCTTCCTTAATTTAGCTTGTTGGGCAAAGTAAAGGTCTAATTTTTCACCAGGAATAGTTGCAAGCGTATCGCCCAATACTTCCATCAACATCATAATTGATAAGGTTGTGCTTAGCGCATTTGGTTTAAGCATATCTAGTTGTTCTAGACCCACGCCCATGTATTGTGTTAAGAGATCTGAGGTAAGTTTTGCATCCTCTTCAGACAGATAATTACTTACCTTATCATCAGCCATCATAGCTAACATATTGGCTTCCATGAGCTTAGAAGAATCTATAACAGTTTCAACTACCACGGTTTTTGCTTTATTAAATGCATCAACAACATTTGGTTGCTTATCTAGAATTCCATGGTTAATTAAATGGTAGGTGCCAAATAAATATGAAGGCTGTTTAAGTCCTTTTCCAGAGACTTTCCAAAAAATACCATTTTCAGTGCTTTGGGCCAAAAGATTTTGAGAGAAAAGAATGGCAAGAGCTGCAAAAAAAAGTTTGATTTTTCTCATTTTTAAAATTTTGGTAAATT
>DAIRTB010000182.1:2643-5332 GCA_036804105.1 Bacteroidota bacterium
ATTTCTGCTAAAGATGGAAAAAATAGAATTAATACGTTTAAAAAAATAAATATAAAAACAATCTTAAATATAACATTATTCACTATCATAAATTTTTGTTTTATCTGTTATGCTCCATGATTTATCCACATCTACTATAGTAAATGAAAAAGAACCTTTAGATTTTAAAAATTTTGGTAAATTAGTATTGACGCCAACATCAATATTACAGAAACCCCCAAATTTCTAGGAACCTAAGATTATTCTTCCAATCTTCTTCTTGTCAATTTATGTCCGCAATTACTACAAAAGTTAAAAACCTCTCTATTTTCATGAGTACACTCTTCGCATGTTATGGTGTTTTCAGAGGCTCTAGACATTTCTACGGTTAAAATTCCAGTTGGAACTGCAATAATTGCATAGCCTATAATCATGGCAAAAGAGGCGATAAATTTACCTAAAACAGTAGTGGGAACAACATCGCCATAACCAACAGTTGTAATGGTAATTACCGCCCAATAAATGCTTTGTGGTATGGATGAAAACCCATTTTGCCCAGCTTCAACAACATACATGATGGTTCCTAAAAGGGTTACAATAACCACAATGGTAGACATGAAAATGCTAATTTTATAAGCGCTTGTTTTTAAGGCTCTGATTAGAGTAATAGATTCTCTATTGAATCTAGCCAACTTAAGAATTCTGAAAACCCTCAATAATCGTAACACTCTAATAACCAACAAATACTGCGAACCAACAATTAACAGACTTAAGTAAGCAGGTAAAATGGCCAATAAATCTATTATTCCCCAAAAACTGAGTATGTAATTTCTGGGTTTAATGCTAATATAAATTCTCAGAAAATACTCAATAGTAAAGATTATGGTTAACAACCATTCTAGATATAGGAAAACAATTCTAAAGTCTTTACTAAATGTAGGAACGCTGTCTAGAATTGCAACGATTATACTAAACAAAATTGCCCATAACAGCACAACATCGAATTGTTTACCTCTTTTGGTATCGCTCTTGAATATAATTCGGTGTAATTCAGCTTTATTTATTTTCATATATTACAAAAGGCACTTCTTCTGAAAAACTTAAGAAAATGCTCATAATCAGTCAAATATACTTAAAATGCAATAAAAACCACCTTTCTGCCTCAGTATTCCCATCTTTCCCATTCTATTGTGGTATTACTTTTGGTAATAGATTCCTACAATTTGATTTTTTAATAGAAAAAGCAATATCTTGTAAGTTTATCTATTAGAATCATGAAATTTTTCAATTACACAAAATTCGTGCTTCTTTTTTTCTTTTTCTGCGGATTTCTTTCCTGCAAAAAAGACAACCCAGATACTGGCCCAAAAGCACCAATTGCGCACACATTTCCAGTTTTCGAAAACATTGGTGATGTTGCTATGTATGAAATTAATTTCAGAGCTTTTAGTAACTCAGGGGATATTTCAGGTGTAATTGATTGTTTAGATAGTATTAAAAAATTGGGCATTAATGTAATTTGGCTGATGCCACATTATCCAATCGGACAGATTAAAAGTATCAATTCGCCTTATTGCATAAAAAATTATGTTGAGGTAAACCCTGAATTGGGCAATTTGGAAAACATGAAAGCGTTGGTTAAAGAAGCGCATAAACGTGATATTGCCATTATTCTCGATTGGGTTGCCAACCACACTTCTTGGGATCATCCATGGATTGCAAATAAAGATTGGTACACGCAAGATGCTGCTGGAAACATTGTTCATCCACCTGGGACAAACTGGCAAGATGTAGCAGATCTAAATTTTAGCAACGCAGACATGCGATTGGAAATGATCAAATCCATGAAATTTTGGGTAGAGAATGTTTTGGTAGATGGTTTCCGATGCGATGCTGCAGATTATGTTCCCCTAGATTTTTGGAAGCAGGCCATAGATTCACTTAGACTTATTCCAAACCGCAAGCTTTTAATGTTTGCTGAAGGTGAACGCAAAAACCATTTCGATGCAGGTTTTAATATGAATTTCGGCTGGGACTTTTTTGCTACAGGTAAAAATGTTTTCGGTCAAAATCAAGCTGCAGGGCAATTTTTTAATGCCCACAATAGAGAATACGCAACGCTTCCATCGAATACGCACCCAGTGCGATTTACAACCAACCACGATGAAAACAATAGCAGCGGCATTCCCCAAGTAATTTACGATGGAGAAAATGGCGCTTTGGCAGCGTTTGTTGCAACTGCATTTATTGGTGGCGTTCCTTTGATTTACAATGGTCAAGAAGTTGGTTGCGAAACCAATTTAGCTATATTCAGCGCTACTCCCATCAATTGGAATTTCAACAACGCATTGCTTGCAAAATACCAGCAAATTATGGCGATCAGAAAAAACAATTCTGCACTAAGAACAGGAACACTAATTAATTATGCCAATGCTCAAGTTGCGGCTTTCGCCAGAAAAACTACCAACAACGAAGCTTTTGTTATTATAAATACCCGTGATGAAAATGTTACCTACACCATTCCAAGCCCGCAGGTTGGCACAACTTGGAAAGATGCTCAAACAGAGGCAAACGAAACGCTCTCTAATACGCTTAATTTAGCTCCTTACCAATTCAGAATTCTGGTGAAGAACCCGTAGAATTTGATGAAACTCAATGACTAATTAGGTTGTGATTTAGACTTAATTATTCTCATAGAGAAAAGACCTTA
>DAIRTB010000183.1:0-5310 GCA_036804105.1 Bacteroidota bacterium
ATCCATTTTACCAAGATAGAAGTACTTTATCCAGAATCGGAAATCCGAACTTAGATCCAGAAGTAGATATCTCTTACGAGTTGGGTTTGCGTTCTCAGATTACTAACGACGATGCATTAACCGTTTCTGCTTACTGGAAAGATAAGTACGATTTTATAACCAGTTCATCGCTAGAAATTCCAGATCAAACAGGTAGACTAGTAAATAGAACAATCCGTATTAACTCCGATTATGCTCGAGTAAGAGGATTAGAAGTGTCTTATTTGAAACGAATCAATAAATGGTTTACAGGTCAAGTTTCAGCAGCTTACAGCATCGCAACGGGTCAAAGTTCATCGGCAAACGAAAGCTTAAACCAGATCTTAAATACGGGAAGTCGCCAAGACACAAAAGAGCTGTTTTTAGCGTGGGATAGCCCTTTAGACATAAAAGCATTTGCTGTTTTTACTAAGGATTCAAAAAATGGTTTGTTTGATATAAAGCAGTTAAATCGAATTCAGTTTTATGTAGAGGGAATTTATCGTTCCGGCAGAAGATATACCCCTTTTGTTTTTATTGGGGATGAGCCTACAACTGGGCGACCTTTATATGAGCGAGATCCAAACCCGGATGCGGTATTTTCTGAACTAGGGGTTGCTAATTTTTGGGTTGATTTTAATTTCAAAAAATGGTGGTATGTTGGTAAGAAGAAACATAGGGTTGAAGGCATAATTGAGATAACCAACGTCTTTAATACTAGAAATACCATTATTCCAAATCCTGTAACAGGTAGAGGCTATGAGTTTGGAGATCCAGTTCCAAGTACTTGGAGAGATCCGAATTTCCTAGACCCGAGAGATAGAAGATCTCAAAACCAACCGCCAGATAATCCCGCAAGGTTCAGAGCACCAAGACACGTAATGTTTGGTATTAATTTTAAACTTTAACCCTTTAAATATTTTATCATGAAAATTCAAGAAATTGAAGGAATTGGTCCGGTAATCGGACAAAAATTCGAAGACGCAGGTATCAAAACCGTTGAAGCCTTATTAGAAGAAGGTGGAAGCAAGTCTGGCAGAAAGAAATTAGCTGAGGCAACTGGTTTAGACGAAAGTAGAATTCTAACCTTTGTAAACATGGCAGATTTATTCCGCATTAATGGAGTAGGTAAACAGTTTGCAGAGTTGTTGGTAAAAGCTGGTGTTGATACAGTTAAAGAGCTGAAAATGAGGAGAGCAGATAATCTTCATGCCAAATTGGTTGAAGTAAATGAGCAATTCAACATTTCTGGTTCAGTACCTGCTTTAAGTAGAATTGAGGCTTTTATTGAGGAGGCTGCCTCATTAGAGCCTAAGATTACCCACTAAATTCAGAATAATAAAACTTTTCGACCAAGTTCGACACAAATACTGTGAATTAATTTATTGTGAATTAATTTAAAACAAATCCTTAAGCATCTTTGTATTCTAATTACTTAGCTAATACGTTAAGGTTTTTAGGGATAAATGAAATGGAGCCACTCTGGGAAGAGTGGTTTTTTTTTCGTACCTTCTTTTAGCTGCTAAATTTTTTTGATGGCCTAGTTTTTAAGCCACTAATTTACGAATATTTTATAAATTAAATGTTAATTTCTTTTTAAATTATACTATAAGTTTAACTGAATTTTTTTATTAGTGTATTGGTGGCTAAATAAAAAAATCCAAGGCTAACCCAAACCCTACGCCTGCATGTACAACACAAACTTTTCTTCGAAGTAGGCATCGTTGTACATTTTCTTGATGGAGTAGGAGAGTATCTCTTCTCGAGTTTCGGAGATTTCAGCTTTTAAGTTACCGCCTTTTAGTGCAAGTAATCCATTTGGTAAGCTGTTCTTGTCTTTCTTTAAGTATTTGTTGGTAGTCCAACGCTTTAGCAAAAAAAGCGGCGCTACAGCACGAGTTACAATAAAATCGAATTGTTGTTTTACCTCTTCTGCACGCTTATGTTCTGCAATCAGGTTTTCTAATTTAATGGCTGTAGCAACCTCTTGCAAAACTTTTATTTTTTTGCCGATGGAATCTACTGCTAAGAATTCAACCTCAGGAAAAAGTATAGCTAGCGGGATACTTGGGAAACCTCCACCGGTACCTAAATCCATAATCTGTGTGCCTGGTTTAAAAGAAACCACTTTCGCAATTGCCAAAGAATGTAGCACATGATGCAAGTAAAACGCATCCATATCTTTTCTAGAAATCACGTTTATTTTAGCATTCCAATCTTCGTACAAGGGCTTAAGCTGTTCAAATTGAGCAACTTGTGTCTCTGAAAGATTAGGAAAGAATTTTATAATCTTATCGAACTCGTTTTTTGCTACCATGTTTTTTGCTTTTGAATTCTTGCAGTGAAAATCCATTTTAACTGCATTATCGGAAACACTATATCAATTATGGGCAACATAAAAGTAAAATTATTGCTTTTGAGTTTATTGGCTGCTAAACCTATGGATGTCCATCTAAGCAGCAACAATAAAGTACCAATACCAATTACAACATAGAAGAAATTTAAATCTAAAGGCCAAAGCAAAAATGCTGCCGCTGTTGTTCCAGAAATTAATAGATATAAAGCGGCAGCATTAATAAATAAAGCTATTTTGTGTTTAAACTTATAAAATTTAGAACTAGATACATGCCTTACTTTTTGCCTTTTCCAATCGCTCCAGCTAGCTTTCGGTTCTGATAGTGTAAAACTTTCTGGATGAATTCTTATATTCGTATTTCTACTAGTTGCATTCTGATTTACAAACAAATCGTCATCACCAGAAGGGTGATTGATGTGTTTTATAAACCCTTTCGTATTTAAGAATAAACTCTTCTTATAACTCAAATTTCTTCCCACGCCCATGTATGGATTACCTCCCTTTGCAAAGGATAGGTAGTTTAGTGCGGTTTGTACCGTTTCAAATTGTTGAAATTTGTTTAGCATTCCTTTTTTTTGATAGAAACCTCCAAACCCTAAAACAATTTCCGTTTGAGCTGAATATCCAGCTGCCATAAATCGAAGCCAATTCTTTGTTGTTCGCCAGGCTCAACTTTATGTCCGAATTTTGAGGAGGGCTTACAATCAGCGTCCATAAAAATTAATTGTTCGTGTGATGCTGCTTTTATTCCTATAGTCAGTGCAAACTTTTTTCCTTTGGGGTGATTTGGCTCCTCATAAAGTGTTATTATTTTTAGATTTGGATAATTTTTGCGCTGTTCTTCTAAAAAAACCCAAGAATCGTCTGATGAACAATCGTTAACCAAAATCAACTCAAAATCAGGATAATCCTGATCCATCCAATGATGAAGATGAGCTCTCAGATTTTCTTCTTCATTTCGTGCTGCAACTATTACCGAAAGTGGAGGAAAATCGGCAGAGTGCTCGCTTTGGTTAAAGTTTTCGGCTTTCTTAAACACAAACCAAACCCAATATCGGATCCAAAAATAGAAGCTTGGGAATGCCAAAAGGCAAAAAGCGATTAGGATAATTATTTTAGGTTCGAGCATTATCAATGGGTTAAAGATACATGGGTAATTTTTTGCACCTTTGTAAATTCAAATAAGGCGCAAAAATACGATATTAAAAGGTATCTGTAAATGCAATTTATCAAAATCCGATGAAATTTAAATTAGAAGCTTTAGATTCAGCCACTAACGCAAGAGCTGGTGTTTTAGAAACCTCCCATGGCGATATTCCAACCCCTATTTTTATGCCCGTTGGCACAGCTGGAACCGTAAAAGGTATCTACCAACATGAGCTAAAAAATAATATTGATGCCAAAATAATTCTTGGAAACACCTACCATTTATACCTCCGTCCTGGAACGGCAACTTTAGAAGCAGCAGGCGGATTGCATAAGTTTATCGGGTGGGATAGACCCATTCTTACCGACAGCGGTGGCTACCAAGTTTTTTCGCTTTCTCAAATGCGAAAAATCAAGGAAGTGGGCGCAACTTTTTCTTCTCATATAGATGGAAGCAAGCATCTGTTCTCACCAGAATCAGTTATGGATACCCAGCGTAGCATTGGTGCAGACATCGTGATGTCTTTCGACGAGTGTACGCCTTATCCTTGCGATTTCAAAGACGCTCTAACTTCTATGGAATTAACCCATCGTTGGTTGGATAGATGTGTTACCCATTTCGAAAATACTGAACCGAAATATGGATATGCACAAAGTTTGTTCCCAATTGTACAGGGAAGTACGTATCCAGAATTGAGAAAAATATCGGCAGAATATATCGCCAGCAAAGGTTTAGATGGAAATGCCATCGGTGGATTATCAGTTGGGGAGCCAGCGGAAATGATGTACGAAATGACGGAGCAGGTTACCGCCATCCTCCCAAAAGATAAGCCAAGGTATTTGATGGGAGTTGGAACGCCGATTAACATTCTAGAATGTATTGCACTCGGAATTGATATGTTCGATTGCGTTATGCCGACCAGAAATGGTAGAAATGGTATGATTTTCACAAGAAGAGGCATTCTAAACATGCGGAATGAAAAGTGGAGAAACGATTTCTCGCCACTCGATTCAGATTCAGATTTGGAGGTAGACCAAGTTTATACTCGTGCTTATGTAGCGCATTTGTTGCGGAATAAGGAAATGTTGGGTGCACAAATTGCGTCTCAGCACAACTTGCATTTCTACTTGTGGTTGGTTAAAACTGCTCGTGAGCACATAATTGCTGGAACGTTCCTGTCTTGGAAGAAAGAAATGGTGGCGCAATTGGGTGTTCGATTATAGAAGCTAAAGTGTGATGATCACGTTAATGCCATCGAACAAAAAGAGAAATGCCCCTTGAGTTGCAATTCCGTAACCATGGCCAACAAATTTATCTTTACTTGTTCTGATGAGCAGATAACCTGTTACCATGTAAAGCACATCTAACAAGGTATTTATAAAGAGGATTTTCCTAAATTCTAGTCGTTCTTTCGCTGCATCCCATTCATTTTGGCTAATCTTCTTTTCCATATTGTGGATTCCGTAGCCTGCTAATCCCAGGTCTATTGCTCCCCAGATTAGGTTCTGCAATCCGAAATTTTTGGTTACCAAATTCTTGCTGAACATTTGCACGGCACCTACGCCGATGGAGCCGCCGCCCCAAGCACCTAAAACCATCATGGCATTCCGTTGATGTTGGTATGCTTGGTAGCCTTCAATTTTCACGGTTTTTGCTTCAGGTTTAGGATCGCTGTATTGTGCGTTTGCAATAATTGGAGGAGCAAAAAGTAAGCAAACCCATAATGTTTTCGGTAGTTTCATAGTTTAATTACAAACGGTCTATTTTTTTGTTTGGGTTGATGAAGATA
>DAIRTB010000184.1:0-4867 GCA_036804105.1 Bacteroidota bacterium
CGTAGGGGCGATCCTACGTGGACGCCCGGCAGAACGGCGCCCTTTTGTCTGAATCAGGATTTACAGGATTTAAGGATTTTCAAGATTTTTCTTTGGGAGGTTGCTAGATTAGTCCGCAAAGGCAGCCTGCAATAACTAGAATACCTGGTTGCTCTCCATCAAACTCCTAATTCAGAAATAGAATAAAAAGCATTTGTCATAATATTGTAAAATATTAAAATGTATAGCTAAATCAAGAAACACATTGGTTAAATTTGAAAAAAGTAAGATTATGAAAAAGCTATTTATCCTTATTATTTGCATCAGCTTGGCCATAGGCGCAAAAGCACAGCAAAACTCAATTACTACCTATTTTGGTTTTGGTTTAACAAATGGCACCTATCATAATGAAGTTTTAAATGACGCCATTTATGAGTCGCCATCACGGATTCTGTTAGCATACGAGAACAAAGACCTAATTTCTGCAGATTTAACTAATCCGCTAAACTACGATACATTACAATTCACAAACACCCCAGCAGCTAGTAACAACATAACTGCTTTATGCAAGCAGGGTAACGATGTTTGGATTGCTTTTGAAAGTGGTTGGTTGGCTAAAAAACTCAGTTTTGGTTATCAATTTGTGAATCTGAATCTACTCCACAATGGTATTATAATTACCAAAATGATAGATTTTAATGGTAGTCTAGCACTGGCAACGAAACAAGGTTTATTTGTTTATAATGGAACGTCTCTAATTAGATATTTCTCTGGAAACTCTGGTATTATAAACGACACCATTAAATCTTGTCATAACCATGCAGATTCTGTAGTCTTTACCACCAAAGGCGGGCAAGTAGGTTTGCTTAGAAATAATCAAGTGAATATGTTTACAAATTTATCTGTGCCAGTTAATGCCGCAATTCCTGATTATTTTGGAAACATTTACGCAATAAGTGCTTCAAATAATGCAATATTCAGACTTTCTGGAAATGGACAGATTAGTTTAGTTGCTGGGGTTGCTAATGTATTAGCACCTGGTGAAATCAATATGTTGGAAAGAAACTCTCAAGATAGTAGTATTATTCTAGCTGTAACTGGAAATTATATGTTAGGAATTGCAACAATTAAACAAAATGAATTTTATGCTGGTACTTTATCCCACACTTTAGTTAATTGCAATAGGCTACTTTTAGATTACAATCAGATGCTTATGCTCGCTGAAAAGAAAAGATTCAGGAACGCTGGTTATTTTATAGATTTCAACTTATTCAAGAGCTTAGCCTTAAACAATAACAATACCAAAAGGTTAGATATCAATCAGGTTGGCGCTATTTATTACAACCAAGGTGATATTTTTAGTTCACACATGCTCAACACTCCAGGCTATGCTGTGCCAAAGAATGGACAAAAAAGTACCCTCTTTACGCAGTCATTATGGGTTGGGGGAAAGGACCAAAATAATCAATTACATGTATCAGCTCAAACCTATAGGCAAAATCAAACCCTCGGCCAAAACTTCAGATCTGGATTAATTGGAAGCAATGGCTTGGCAGACACAGTTACTGCGCCACAATTCAACAGGATTTGGGAGATTACCAAGCAACAAATTATTGATTTTCAAACTGCTTTTGCAGCGGGGAATGTAACCAATGGAACCTTTCAGATTCCGAAAGACATTTTAGAATGGCCCGGGAACAGACCAAATTCTACAGAAAGACTTGCTCCTTTTATAGATGTAAACAACGACAATATTTACAATCCAATGGATGGTGATTACCCACTAATTAAGGGCGATAAAATGCTATGGTGGATTTATAATGATGTTGGGCAAAACAGAAATTTTCCACTCTCAACTGCGCTTGGAATTGAGATAAAGGCTAGTGCCTACGCATTCGCATGTGGTAACCTCACAGGAGCAGATACTGTTCTCAACTATACCACATTTTTAAACTACGATATTCAAAACAGATCTATCAACACCTATTCAGATACTTACATTAGCGATTTTGCTGATGTTGATCTAGGTAACCCTACCGACGATTATGTGGGTTGTTTTGTGGATAAAAATACTTGGTACACCTACAATTCTACAGATGATGACCAGGGAATGGCTGGATACGGGCAAAACCCACCTGCGCAGGCAATAACCCTGCTTAATGGCCCAAAAGCTAACCCAAATGATGGAATTGACAATAACCGCAATGGTATTATAGACGAGCCAAACGAACAATTTGCGCTATCCAGTTTTATGCATTTCAACAACGATGGCTCCATAATCGGAAATCCAACCAATGAAGTGGAGGTTTACAATTTTATGAATAGTAGGTGGCGGGATAGTTCTTTTGTTTTGTTTGGCGGAAGAGGAGCTAACGATTCACTCCTTGGTCAACCTTGTGTTTCTAATACCCCTACAAAATTTATGTTTCCAGGAAATACAGATCCTAACGGGTATGGAGTAGGAGGTTCTCCAAGTAATCCTATTACCCAATTCCCTTGGACAGAATACAACATCTGCGATACTGGTTCTGTAGCAAATTATGCAGGCGATAGAAGAACTTTAGCAACCTTTGGTCCATTTACATTTGCGCCAAATCAAACCCAAAATCTAGAGTTGGCATTAATTTACTCTCGAGGAAATAACGGTGCTTTAAGTTCTGTAAATCAATTGTATAACCACGATATTGATCGAATCAAGTTTTGGTACAACAACATGCAATTCCCTTCTTGTGGATTTCCTTTAAGTAATAAAGCCTTACAACCGAAATCAGAAATCAACTTCTTCCCAAATCCAAACAATACAGGATTGCTCAACTACCAGGTGAAAGAATCGGGTAGACATTCTTACCAAATCTTCAACATCGCTGGAAAACGAATTACATCGGGAATCTTGTTCGATTCTCAAGGAACCTTAGATTTGAGCACATTGGCAAACGGTATGTATTTCATCCAGATTGTTGATGGAAAAACGTATAAAATTGTGGTGAATAAATAATGGGTGGTTCTTTGGGGCGATACTATGTGATCGCCCCTTTTTTGAACACGATTAATAAGAATTTAAAGGATAGACAAGATTTTTAGTTAACAGGTCTTTGGCAGAGGCCTTGGAAAAATAACCACAAAGTCACATAGAAAATATAATTGAGTTCTATGTTTCTGTGTTGTTATTCAAAAAAGAACCTCTACACCTTACCCAGTTTTTCCCTAATTTCGTTTATTAAAATCTTTGGGAAAATAACCCAAATTCTAAATAAGGAATTATGTCTACCGAAAAGCTTTTCCAAGACTTCGAAGCGCTGAGTGCCGAAGACTGGAAATCTGAAATTGAGAAATCTCTTAAAGGTGCAGATTATCAGAAAAGTATGGTTTGGCAATCGCCAGAAGGATTAACCATCCAGCCGTTTTACACAAAAATTGATCTTGAAAATCTAAGTAATTACCCATCTCTTCCCGCAGTTTTCCCGTATACAAGAGGTATAAAAACCAAAGAAAACGATTGGGTAATTGTTGAGCAACTGCAAACTTCTAATCCGAAAACAGCAAATAAAAGAGTATTAAACGCTTTAATGAATGGTGCAACTGGAATTAGCTTCTCAGGAGAAATTAAAGATGAAGAAACGGTTGAGACTTTGCTCAATGAAATCCTCCCACAACATATTCACTTATACTTCAAGAATGCGGGATTGAATCTACCAAGTTTCTTAGAATCATGGGCTGAAAAAGCACAAACCAAAACTCGCCATTTTAAAGGTTCTTTAGGATTTGACCCGATTACCAAACACACTCAATTTGCTGATTTTCAGCCGGAATCTGAACTTCAACAACTGAGCGATACATTTGCTGATTTTCACAAAAAATTTCCTGCACTTCAGCTGATTCAAATTTCAGGAAGCTTTTATCATAATTGTGGTGCGAACCTGATACAGGAGCTTGCCATTGCCTTAAGCATTGGGAATGAGTACCTACATCACGCAAAAAAAGAAAAACTTGATATCGATAACTGGTGCGCAAATCTGAGCGTTTCACTTTCTGCTGGCAGCAACTACTTCTTCGAAGTTGCTAAACTGAGAGCATTCAGAATGCTTTGGGCGAATTTAGCGCATCAATATCAGCCGAAACACACTTGTTCTACAGTTGCTAATATTCAGTCGATTACCTCTGAAAGAAACCAAAGTGCATTAGACCCTTACAACAATTTATTGCGAGCAACAACTGCCAGCATGGCGGCAATTCTAGGTGGTACAGGTGCTTTAACTGTTCTTCCACACGATTCCAGTTATGCTCCTGAAAACGATTTCAGCCTAAGAATTGCGAGAAATATTCAGTTGCTTATTCTGCATGAAAGTTATTTCGAAAAGCAGATTGATCCTGCTGCGGGCTCGTACTATTTAGAATCGCTCACTGATCAAATTGCACAAGAAACCTGGAAGCAATTTCAAGAAATTGAATCTTTTGGGGGATTTTCTGCTGCTTTCAAACAAGGGAAAATTCACGATCTATTAAACAGCTCAAGGGCAAAAACCTTTTCCGATTTAAGCAGCAGAAAATCTATACTTGTGGGCGTAAATCAGTTTGTAGATTTAAATGAATCGCTTCCTGAAAGCATCATCAATGTGGAGGAATATCCAGAAATGCTTCCCAAAGATGCCCCACTAAGCCCAATTCGAAATAGCCAAATTTTCGAACAGCTTCGTGCCATCATCCAAAAAAGTAAAAAAATACCTCAGGTTTTTTTGCTCCCAATCGGAGATTTAGCCATGCGCAATGCTCGAGCCATGTTTTGCACCAATTTCTTTGGTGTGGCTGGCTACAAAATCATCAGCCAAACTGCTTTCGAAAGTATGGAAGAAGCCATCAACCAACTTCAAAAAACAGAATCAGATATTGT
>DAIRTB010000184.1:4877-5292 GCA_036804105.1 Bacteroidota bacterium
GTCTGAGCAGTTCAACACACTTTACAGCGGAAATGCCTTATACATAGTTGCTGGAACAGCTGGAGATAACGCTCCTCAGCTTTCTGAAAACGGATTTCAGGATTACGTAAATCTAAAAAGTAATTTGCTCGAAACTTTCAATAAAATCAACGCTAAACTTGGAATTGCCTAATGGAACGCATATCATTTCAAAACATCCCCTACAAAAGTGAATTCCAAGACAGTTTTAAGCCCGATTTAGAAAAACTGGAAACCTTTCAAACGCCAGAACAAATTGAGGTGCCAAATCTCCTCACCAAAGATGCTTTGGATGGCATGGAACACCTGGATTTCGGAGCTGGGGTTGAACCTTATCTAAGAGGCCCATACGCCAGTATGTACGTAAAAAACGCTTGGACCATAAGACAATATGCTG
>DAIRTB010000185.1:0-5291 GCA_036804105.1 Bacteroidota bacterium
GCGTTAAAGGAGTCTAATGTGAATAAAATAAGTTCAATTAGGGCATTCTTTAGCTTTAAATGCCGTTAACTTAAACAATCTTTGAACATACAAAGCGTTAGAAGCCAAAATTATAAAAATGAAGCACCTACTATTACAAATGGTACAAGATACCAGCGCCGCAGCAGCACCAACAGAAGAAACCCTAAAGCTGTTTGAATTGGTTTTAAAAGGTGGTTGGATTATGATTCCAATTGGGTTAATGTTAATTGGGACCGTTTACATTTTCATTGAAAGATTTGTTTTAATTAGCAAATCATCAAAAGAAGATCCGAATTTTATGAACCACATTAGAGATTATGTAAAGAGTGGAAACATACAAGCTGCTACCAATCTTTGCGAAATTACAGATACGCCCATTTCTAGAATGGTAGAAAAAGGAATCCAAAGAATAGGAAGACCTTTAAAGGATATAGATGCCGCTGTAGAAAATGTGGGCAAATTGGAAATTTACAAACTAGAGAAAAACGTTTCGCTTTTAGCCACATTTGCAGGAGCAGCGCCTATGATTGGTTTCCTTGGAACTGTAACTGGTATGATTACCGCTTTTTACAACATGTCGAAAGCTGGAAACAATATTAATCCTAGCGTACTTTCTGGAGGTATTTACGAAGCAATGGTTACCACAGCAGCCGGACTTTTAGTTGGTATTGTGGCTTACTTAGCCTACAACTACATAGTTGGGATGATTGAAAAAGTAATTTATAAGCTAGAAGCACGTTCTATAGCATTCATAGATCTTTTACAGGAGCCAGGAAAATGAACATAAAATCGAGAAATAAAAGAAGCGCCGAGTTTAGCATGTCGTCTATGACCGACATTGTATTTCTTTTGTTGATATTTTTTATGCTAACCTCCACCCTCGTTTCTCCAAATGCTTTGAAGCTATTGTTACCAAGTAGTAATGCGAAAACTTTGGCGCAACAAACACTTTCTGTTTCAATCGATAGCGATTTAAAGTTTTATGTTGGAACAGAAGAAGTAAGTATCGACCAACTTCCCTCAAGAATGGCAAGTATTGCTCAAGCCGAGGGTGAAGAAACAACCTTAGTTTTAAATGCTGACAAATCTGTTCCTATTGAACAAGTAGTTAAAGTGATGAGCATTGCAAACGACCTAAAGATTAAAATGATTTTGGCCACTAAATCTGAATAACATGGCAGATAAATTAGAAAAAGAATCGAACAGAAAAGCAACCATTGGTACCAGTATTACAGTAGGTGTTTTACTTGTGGTGATGCTTTTATTCGGTTTCACCACCCCGCTACCACTTCCAGAGGAAGAAGGCATTGCCGTAAACCTTGGTTTTAGCGATGATGGCATGGGCGATGACCAACCGCTTACCCCAATTGGTGAAGACAATACCCCAGAACCTGCTGAAAGTGAGGCAGTAAGCGAAGCTCAACCTGAGCCAGTGGTGGCAGATCCAACTCCTATCAAAACACCAGATCCTGTAGTTACTGCCGAAGATTTGGAAAGTATTCGTCTTAAAAAAGAAGAAGACAAAAAGAAAAGAGAGGAAATCAAGAAAATTGAAGATGCTAAAAAAGCAGAAGATGCCATAAAAGCTGAGAATGCTAGAAAAGCTGAACAAGCGAGAAAAGAAAAGGAAGCAAAAGATAAGGCTGCTAAAGAAATTCAAGACAGAATTAGAAATGCACGGAATCAAAGCGGTGGTTCTTCAACTGGCGGGCAAGGAAATACTGGAAACCCAGGAGATCAAGGTAACCCGAATGGCAACCCGAATTCTACCAATCAAGGTCCAGGGAATGCAAGCAGCGGAAATGGAAACTCAGAGCATGATTTATCTGGCAGAACTTTTAGACAAAGACCAATAGTTGTAGACAATTCTCAAATTCAAGGTAGAATTGTAGTAACCGTTCAAGTTGATAGAGATGGGAACGTTACAAGTGCCAAAGCAGGCGCACAAGGAACTACCATAACAGACGCAGCTTTAAGAACAAAATGTGAACAAGCTGCATTAAAAGCTAAATTCACACCAAATCCCTCTGCACCTGAAATTCAAAGAGGAACTATTACCTTTAGGTTCTCCTTACAGTAATCAGTGAAAAATTACCAAGAAACATTAGACTATTTATATTCAATGCTGCCCATGTATCAACGTGTGGGCAGCATTGCTTTTAAGAAGGATTTAACTAATACCAAAACTTTACTTAAAGCACTTCAAAATCCAGAGCAAAAGTTTAAATCCATCCACATTGCAGGCACCAATGGCAAAGGTTCTGTATCGCATATGCTGGCAGCAGTTTTTCAAGCGGCAGGTTACAAAACCGGTTTATATACATCTCCCCACTTAAAAGATTTTAGAGAGCGCATTAAGGTTAATGGCGATATGATTTCTGAAGCTGATGTAATTGAATTTACTCATAAAATGGCCTCAGAAATTGAAAAAATCACTCCTTCTTTCTTTGAGCTAACGGTGGCTATGGCATTCGAATACTTCCAAAAACAAAAGGTAGATATCGCTATTATTGAAACCGGTCTGGGAGGTAGATTAGATTCAACCAATGTTATTTTACCCGAAATGTCGGTAATCACAAACATCGATTTCGATCATATGGATATGCTTGGTGATACATTAGAACTCATTGCAGTTGAAAAAGCTGGCATTATTAAGCCCGATGTCCCCGTAATTATTGGTCAGCACGATAAAATAACCGCACCAGTTTTTTTAAATACCGCCAACAATAAAAGAGCTCGGATAAAATTTGCTGATCAGTTCTTTAAGGCTGAGCTCCATACTCGTAAGGGCGCTGAAATGGAAGTGAACATTTATAAGAACGAAAAGCCATTTCTAAGTGAATTACATTTGGATCTTAATGGTATTTATCAGCTTAAGAATGTTTGCACAAGTATTTGCACCTTAGAAGAATTGAAAAACATAGGTTGGGATTTCCCAGACGAAGCCGTTAGAATTGGTCTTGGCGCTGTAAAAAGCCTAACAGGATTGCGTGGACGATGGGATGTAATCAATCTAGATCCACTTATAATTGCTGATACTGGTCATAATGAAGCAGGAATTAAGGAAATCTTACAAACCTTGAACAATATTTCATATAAAAAACTTCATTTCATTCTTGGGTTAGCCAAAGAAAAAGACAGCTCTAAAATTCTCTCCTTATTACCGAAAGATGCAGAATATTATTTCACAAAAGCTCAAATTCCGAGAGCATTAAACGAACTGGAACTGGCTGAAAAAGCAGCTCAATTTGACTTAAAAGGAAGAACCTATTCAAGTGTAAACGAAGCAATTGAAGCAGCAAAAGCCAATTATCAATCTGGCGATTTAATTTTTGTTGGTGGAAGCAATTTCGTGGTAGCTGAAGCAATATAATGGCAAGTGTAAAAATTTATACGGATGGCTCTTCAAGAGGAAATCCAGGCCCTGGCGGATATGGAGCAATCTTAGTTTCTGGTCAATACAAAAAGGAATTGTCGCAAGGATATAAACGTACTACCAACAATAGAATGGAATTGCTAGCCGTAATAGTTGCATTAGAGGCACTAAAAGCGCCTGATAATGAAGTAGATGTGTACACCGATTCCAAATATGTAGCAGATGCTGTTGAGCTAAAATGGGTTTTTAGTTGGGAGAAAAAGAATTTCAAAGACAAGAAAAATCCAGATTTATGGAAGCGATTCTTATTGGTCTATCGACAGCAAAAAGTACGTTTTCATTGGATTAGAGGTCACAATGGCCACCCAATGAACGAGCGTTGCGATGAACTTGCAACGCAAGCTGCCGACAATGGACCTTGGTTAATTGATATCGGTTTTGAACAAACTATTGCCTAAAAAATCTGTTAGTTGCCTACTTCTATCTTGAAGCAGGATTTGCAATACCAATCTTTTTATTTTCTAGTTGATTCCACTTACCTCTTTTCCATTTAAAAGCATCGGTGCTTCCGTCTGGAAAATAGTTGTAAGGCTGACCCTCTTGATCCTTTTGTTGAGGCGCTAAATGATCTAATACGATTAATTTGAGTTGATCATCATATCGAAGTATCATAACTGCTTCATTCGAAAATCCATAAAAAACTCTGTGCTGCAATACCTCACCTTGTTGGAAAATTGGGGCTCCGAAAATTGGCATTCCATCTTTATCAAAATGCAAAACATCTAGAACTTTACGCTGGTAAAATGGATCAAATTTATCTACTCCAATCAAAGTGTAATATTGTTTTTTTCCTTTTTTTGTTTGGATGATGCTGTAATATGCAGCTCCAATCCAGTTTTTGGTAGAAAATGAAGTATCCACCACAGTTGGAAAGCGTTCAGAATCATCTATTAGGGGATGAAGTTTTAATTTCAGACTATTCATTTGAATAACTCCAAAATGGCGGTGTTCTCCTGAATCTAATTCTACTTGCCAGCTGAAGATTTTAAAAGCATTGTCTGGTGCTGTTAAAACCGAAACATAGGCTAGACTATCGAACTTGAAATTGTAGGAGCCATCGGTTTTTAAGGTACTTACCAGCTCTTTAATAAAATTATGGCTGGCGTTTAAACGATGTTCCGATTTGTAGGCCAACATAAATATACGCATCTGATGGGCCAATTTATGTTGCTGCTCAGAAAAATTAGCTGGATATTGAAAAGGCTCAGGCTGAGCGAAAAGAAATAATGGAAACATAAGTATTGCTACAGCTAGTTTAAACTTCATAATGTGGTGTGACACGCTAATTTGAGATAATTTACAAAGGTGCATTAAAAACAAAAAGCAATACCTAAATATTGCTTCGTTAACTTTTTTAAGGGATCAATTCGATTTTATACTGAACTGATTTTAATCTTCCGTTGGATATCCTCCACAAAAACCTTGAATTTTCGGTCGGTTTCCATTAGATTTTCTACGGTTCTACAAGAGTGAATTACCGTTGCGTGGTCTCTTCCTCCAAAGAAATCGCCAATAGATTTTAAGGAGTTCTTGGTATACTTCTTCGCAAAATACATAGATATTTGTCTTGCTTGAACAACATCTCTTTTTCTTGTCTGACCTTTCAGGTCTAAAGAATCTACCTTAAAATATTCAGCAACCATGTTTTGAATAGAATCGATATTCAGTTCTAAAGAAACTTGTTTAACAAAGTTCTTAATTACTGATTTTGCCAAATCCAAATCAACCATTTTTCTGGTTAAAGATGCGTGGGCTAAAAGTGAGATTAGTGCTCCCTCCAACTCTCTTACATTTGTAGTGATGTTGTGGGCAACGAAATCAACCACTTCTTTTG
>DAIRTB010000186.1:0-5271 GCA_036804105.1 Bacteroidota bacterium
TTGATAGTTACTCATCTTTCTCCTTTTCTCAAATATACAACAGAACTTTGTTGAAGTGAATTATTTTCCACTCTGCTTTTATAGTTCTCTAATTCTCATCTTCTTCTTATATCCCAATCTTCCAGATAATAAGAACCCCAAAGCCCTTTTCTTATTGCGGCGATAAAAACGTAATCATCGTAATTTTTGGATTTTCTTATCTCTTCCGAAATCTGTTTATTGGCAAAAGTGGTATTTAATTCCACATTAAACTCGTAATATATAGTTCGATTTTTAGAAAATGTGGGGACTCCTCTTACCACACAATCAACATATTCTAGGGGGGTTTTCTTAGCCATTGAAATATTATAGTAATTAAATGGTATTAGCAGAATGCCAGAAATAAACAATGCCAAAATTAATCTGCTAACAAAAATCAATGCTAAATCAAAAATCGAAAATCTATTTTTTATTGCGTTGATAAAAGCATCAAGTTTCTTCCATTCAATAATTATGATTGCCAAAAAGGTTAAAATCAATGAAATGGTTGCTAGATAAGGCGGATAATTGACTATTTTATCCTTACTAGAAACATAGAAAAAGTAAAGAAAAAGAACCACAAAGGCTAAAAGCCATTCTTTTTTACTAAGTTGCAGGTTAGGTTCTTTATTTAAGGTTCGTTTTCTTATTCTCAAATTTCGTAAGATTTGGGTATTCGGATTATGATTATTACTAATTTTATCAATTCAGATATGCTAAATTTTCCTTCGTGAGTTCAAAATCTAATTTTCGCAGATGGATATTATTAGTTTCCGAGATTAGTTTGAAGTACTTTTAGCCTGCAGGCAAATATAATTTCATGCTGCCTTTTTTAAACATTACTTGATCTAAATGTCCCATTTTCGTTTTATCTGCGGTGATGAGGTGCATGTGTACAAACGAATCGTGGTGGGTAAAAACGGTCTGATGTTGGCTAGAAAAAAAGCCAATTATTTCTGATGGAGCATTTGTAAGCACATAATTTACTTGTCCACGGTGGGCATCATCTGGAGAACTTACCGTAGCGCCCTTTGGCAGGTTTACAATGTGGATTTTCGCAGTTTCAACTACCCCTTCCAGCTTAAAAATAAAAGGCCTGTTTTCCCCTTTGGTTAGCTTTGCAAGGTAGTTTTCTAACTGCTCAATGGTCTGAATATTTTTTGGTAATGATGTTTCTTGCCAGTTGGGAATATTAGCATATCCAAAAAATGGCGCTTTAATGTTAAAGGTTTCTTCTACCCACATGGTAGAATCGGTAAGCACGGTAGATTTGTAGGATTTCCCATCTACAATTAAGATTTCACCAGCCAATAATTCAACGGGGCCAAGGCCATATAAATGTTTTTTATGGGTAATGGTATCCAGCTGAATAGTTCCTGAAAGTTCTCCCTTCCACATTACATTTTTCATGGCACCAATAATGCTAACCTCATTTTTAACCGTTTGCGCTAAGCTGAGATTTGAGATACAGATGCATAAGGAAACGGTTGTTAATATTGCGTTTAATTTCATGATAATTACTTGAGATAGGATATTTCGTTTGATAAAAATCGAATACTATAGCCCAAAAATCGGTTATTATTTCTTTAACCACAAACCGTAGAAACACAGGTTCTATTTTGAACCCGATTTTATAATAATTGCAATCCTACTTTTAGAGACAGGGCATGCCCTGTCTCTACCTCCTTAATAATTTTTTGAGCACGATTTCGAGATTTTATAGAATTACAAGATTGTTGAACCAAAACGGTCAACGTTATTTAGGGAAGTTCACCGAATCCAAAATCAAAAATCCAAAATCAAAAATCAAAAAAATCATGTTCCTAAATTTTTGTAATCGGAAATACTATTTTAGATTGCGGTAGAATTCACAATTGTAAATCATATGTTTAAATTTAAAAAGCTGGTATACTTAGTTTTTATCCTTCCAGCGCTTTGTTTTAGTTCATTCCATCTGTTTGCGCAGAATGGAAATTCATCAGCAAAACCATCATCCTCAAAAAAAGAAGAGAAAACTGAAGGCAAGCCTTTGCCTTTGGTGGCTGAAAGATCCATAGACCTCAAAACCAAAGAAGGCACTTGGATGAGCGTAGATGTACACCCAGATGGAAAAACCATCGTTTTCGATCTCTTAGGCGATATCTACACCATTCCTATTTCGGGTGGAAAAGCTACGGCCATTGCTTCAAGTATGTCGTACGAAACGCATCCAAGGTATTCGCCAAATGGTAAGCAATTATTGTTCACATCAGACCAAGATGGTTCAGACAACCTTTGGTATATCGATTTTGAATTGAAGGATACCATTCAAATCACAAAAGATAAATCGGGTGATGTTCCTGGCGCAGTTTGGACTACAGATGGCGAATATATTATTGTATCCAAAGGTCGCAGATTGCCCAAACTTTGGATGTATCATAAAGATGGTTTCGGCGGGGTTCAGCTTATTAGCGATTCTACTGGATTGAAAACCATAGACCCAAATGTGAGCGCAGATGGGAAAATGGTTTATTTCTCACAAAGAAGAGGTTCTTGGAATTACAATGCCTTGCTACCTCAGTATCAAATTGGAACGTACGATTTAGAAAAAGGCAAACTAAATACCATTAGTGATCGGTATGGATCTGCTTTTACTCCAACATTATCAAAAGACGGCAAATGGTTGGTTTATGGAACACGTTGGAAAGAAAAAACGGGTCTTATTATTCGTAACCTCAGCAATGGTGAAGAGCGTTGGCTGGCTTATCCGGTTCAAAGAGATGAACAAGAAAGTATTGCACCACAAGGCGTTTTGCCTGGCATGGCTTTTACCCCAGATAGCAAATTTTTAATAGCCTCTTACCAAGGCAAACTCTGGAAAATACCCGTTGAAGAGGGAAAACCGACAGAAATTTCTTTTGAGGTTGAAGCCAAAATTGCCATGGGACCCCGCTTGTATTTCAATTATCCAATTTCAGATTCAAGCAAATTTTTAGCCACCCAAATTAGAGATGCAGTTCCCTCGCCCGATGGTAAAAGATTAGCTTTTACTGCCTTAAACCGTTTGTATGTTATGGATTATCCTAATGGAAATCCAAAAAGAGTTACCAACCACAACTTTACAGAAGCAATGCCAGCTTGGAATCCGGAAGGCACACAATTGGTTTTTGTTACCTGGCATGAAAAAGATGGGGGTCACATTTACAAGGCCAATCTTTCTGGAAAAGGTGGAGTTACCAAACTTACAAACACAAGCGCATTGTACATTCAGCCAGCCTGGAGTTACAACAACAGAATTGCAGTTTTTAAAGGCCCAAATAGATTAATGAAAGATGCTGAAGGACCAACTTTCGATGGTTCTGAAGGAGAATTGGTTTGGATGCCAGCTAATGGCGGCGAATTTACTAAAATCTTAGATGCCAATAATTACGGAAATGTTCACTTTACGAAGGATGTAAAACGGGTATTTCTAAACAGTTCTGGTGGAACTCTACTCAGCGTAAATTGGGAAGGAAACGATATGAAAGTATACGCAAAAATTTCAGGAATCACCACTTTTGGAACCGTTTCAGATGCGCACGACCATACACATGGAGAGCATTCTACCATAAAATACATTATGGGAATGGCAGTTCAGGAATTTAATTCGGTTAATCATTGCATGTTGCCTGCAGGTGCAAGTTTTACCGAGCCTAATCCAACGCCATCGAGTGCGAGCCACATTATAATGGCTCCTGAAGGTAATCTGGCAATAGCACAAGTAAACAACAACATTTATTTGGTAACTATTCCTGTTGCTGGAAAAGCTCCGAGTATAAATGTTTCTGACCCAAAAAATAGTAGTTTTCCTGCACGCCAACTTACTGAAATTGGTGGCGAATTCCCTGCTTGGGAGGCAAATGGCAAGCGTATACACTGGTCGTTAGGAAATGGACATTGGATTTACGATGTTGATGGAGCTAAAAAGTTGGAAGATTCTGTAAAATTGGCAACCAAACAAAAAACAATTGCGGAAGCAGATAGTGTTTCTAAACTGAAAGCTCTTGGCGAAGACGCAGTTAAGGCAGCAGAAGCAAAAGCGAAAGAAATTAAAGATGCGCACGAAGCATTGTTGAAATCGGATCCTGAAAAAGCAAAGGCAGACAGCATCTACAAAGCTGAACTATCCGATAAAGCCAAATACAAACCTTTAGAAAACCAAGTGAAGGTTTATGTGGATAGAGACATCCCCAAAGGAAAAATTTTAATAAAAAACGCCCGAATAATTACCATGAAGGGCATTGAAGTAATTGAAAACGGAGACATTTTAATTGAAAACAATCGCATTGTAGCAGTTGGCAAAACGGGAACAATTCCTTCAGATGGCGCAAAAGTGGTTGATGGAACGGGTAAAACAGTAACGCCAGGATTTGTGGATACTCATGCGCACATGTGGCCAACCTGGGGTTTGCACAAAAACAGCGTGTGGATGTATGCAGCCAATTTGGCTTATGGGGTTACTACCACTAGAGATCCACAAACGGCAACTACCGATGTACTTACTTATGCCGATATGGTGGAAGCTGGCAGTTTTCCAGGTCCACGAGTTTACAGTACAGGGCCAGGAGTTGGCTTCTGGATGTATAATTTAAAATCTCTTGAAGAAACCAAAAAAGTGCTTACTCAATACAGCAAATACTACAATACTAAATACATAAAAATGTATTTGGTTGGCAATAGACAACACAGACAGTGGGTGGTTATGGCTTCGAAAGAGCAGCGCATTATGCCAACTACAGAAGGCGGATTAGATTTTAAATTGAATATGACGCAGTTGATAGATGGTTATCCTGGCCATGAGCACGCCATTCCGGTTTATCCACTTTTCAAAGATGTTACCAATACCATTGCTCAAAGTAAAATGACGGTTACCCCAACTCTATTGGTTGCATATGGTGGGCCATGGGCAGAAAACTATTATTACATAACAGAAAGCCCGTTGCAAGATGTGAAATTAAATCGTTTTACCCCATACGAGGAATTAAATGGCAAAGCACGCAGAAGAGCAGGCGGTTTAGGCGGGTGGTTCGCTCCAGAAGATCACATCTTTAGCAGACATGCTGAAAGTGTAAACTCAATGGTGAGACAAGGTGGATTAGTTGGCGTAGGTTCTCATGGTCAGTTGCAAGGCCTTGGTTACCACTGGGAATTATGGAGTATTGCCAGCGGCGGCATGAGTAATATGGATGCATTGAAAACTGCAACCATTTTTGGTGCCGAAGCTTTGGGATTAGA
>DAIRTB010000187.1:0-5255 GCA_036804105.1 Bacteroidota bacterium
CATAACCTTTTTCTGAATCTATCCTAAAGCCCCGAAGGGGTGAAATATCAGAGCTAGGGGTGAAACCCTTCGCTAAATTGATTTTGCTATCTTGTATTTTGCCTCTACGAAATCTCCCTTTTTTACCCAAATAACATCCTCCATTTTCAAAAAAAAGATGTAATATTATCCCATTGATTTAAACCTTTTCTATGAGATTTTTACATACCGCAGATTGGCATATCGGACAGCTTTTTTACGAATACGATAGAACTTTTGAGCACCAACAATTTCTGAATTGGCTGTTAGAAACCCTGAAATCAGAGCAAATTGACGTTTTATTAATCTGCGGCGATGTGTTCGATTTATCTAATCCATCTGCAGTAGCCATTAGAATGTTTTATACTTTTTTGAATGATGTAAGTACGTATAACCCAGATTTGCAAATTATTATTATTTCAGGTAATCACGATTCGGCAGCTCGCTTAGAAGCACCAAAGCCACTTTTATCTTCCAAAAACATTCAGATTGTGGGCAATATTGCTCGATTTGAAAATGGAAATATTGATTACGAGCCGCTTTGCATCCCCATAAAAAATAAAAAAAACCAAGTAGCAGTTTGGTGCCTGGCCATTCCTTTTCTTCGTTTGGGCGATTACCCTCCCGTTAATGCTGCACAGAACGCTTACACTGAGGGAGTGGCTGCTTTTTATCAAGAGGCCTATCATTTTGCTGCATCAAAAAGAATTAAAAATGAACCCGTAATTGCGCTCGGACATTTACATGCCCACCATTCTGAAACATCAGATTTAGACTCGAAAGAGCGACAAATAATGGGTGGGGTAGAAGGTGTTCGCTCAAGTGCTTTCCACAAAGATTTGGCTTATGTGGCGCTTGGGCATATACACAAGGCGCAACAAATTGGAGGTAGAGATAATGTTCGGTATTCGGGCAGCCCAATTCCCATGTCTTTTACGGAAATAAATTACAAACATCAGGTAACTATTTTTAATATTGTTGAGGATGTTTTGGTAGATATCCAACCTTTAGAAGTTCCAAATTTTATTCCACTAATCAGAATTCCAGCGAAGCACGAAACTTTGAGTATGGTTTTGGATAAGCTTGTGCAGTATCAAGAAATCACAACAGATACAACTTTAGCACCTTATCTAGAAGTGCGGGTTTTGCTTGATGGTCCGGAGCCAGGTTTGAAATATCAAATTGAAAAGGCATTGCAAAACAAGAATTTACGATTGGCTAGAATTGACCATAAAATAGCCAGTCAGCAAAATGATGAGAACGAAGAACTTATGGAAGAGGTGAATTTAGAGCAACTTCAACCCATAAATTTATTGGAGAAAATTTATCAGAAAACTTATGCAAACGAATTGCCCGAGCCGTTGAGCAATTTATTTTTAAAGGTTGTACATGAGCTAAATGAGATGGAAACAGTAGCATGAAAATATTAGCCATAAGAATTAGAAACCTAGCATCTTTAGAAGGAACTACGGAAATTGATTTTACCCACGGTCCGCTGGCGGAAGCAGGAATATTCTCTATAACCGGACAAACTGGAGCTGGAAAATCTACTATTTTAGATGCACTTTGTTTGGCTTTATATGCGAAAACGCCGAGATATGCGCAGGCTAAAGAAATGGGTATTTTGGTGCACGATGTTAGCAACCAAACCATTTCCCAACACGATGTGCGAGGAATTTTAAGAGATAATACCTCGGAAGGATTTGCTGAAGTAGACTTTATAGGAATAGACAAAACTGCTTACCGAGCAAGGTGGGCCGTAAAACGTTCTCGTGAAAAAGTGGATGGCGCTTTGCAAGCAGATACTGTGGTAATCTCGAATTTGCTAACAGAAAGAGTTATTGAAAGCAAGAAAACCTTGGCTTTGGTAGAAATTGAACGCTTGGTTGGCCTAACCTTCGAGCAGTTTACCAGATCCATTTTACTTGCTCAAGGCGATTTTACCGCATTTCTTAAAGCAAACAAAGATGAGAAAGCGGGCTTACTTGAGAAACTTACAGGAACCCAAATATACTCTGAAATATCGAAATTGATTTTTGCTAAAAACAAAGAACAAGAGCAAGAACTGAGAGAGTTAAACCTACGGAGAGAAGGAATTGAAACCCTTCAAGATGAAGAAATAGTTGAAATAAATAAACAAATTGCTGAATTTCAGTTGGAAATTGATAAGTACGAAATTCAAATTAAACATTTGGATTTAGCCTCTCAATGGTTTAAACAATTATCCATTTTAGAATCTGGCGTTTTATTAGCGGAGGAGGAATTACTAAAAGCAAATCAAGCAGTTGAGGATTCTAATGCATTAAGGACTCTGGTATATCAAGTTAATTTGGTTCAGCCAGCTAAAACATGGGTTGACGCTTTGGCTCAAAACGATTTGCAATTTGAAAAATGCAGTAAAGAAATAAACATAGTTCAAAACGAAATTCCTCAACTAGAAGTAAGTTTAAAAGATCAGAAAGAATTAATTGATAGGCTTCAGATAGATTTAGATTCTAGTATTCAAGCACAAAAACATGCCAAACCTAAATTGGTTTTAGCTACAAGTTTAGATGCTCGTATTCAGGAAGTTAAGGTTCAATTAGATCAAATTACTACACAGAAGTCAGATTCATATAGCAGATTTACAGAACGACAAGCGTTAATTGCTAAAAGAGAAAACGAACTTCAAACTTCTTCAAACAAAGTCTTAGAATTAGAAAATTGGTTTAATAAATTTGATGACAAAAAGTTAATTGCTCAAGAAGTAAACCTGATTTCCAATAAGTTGTTAGATGCAGAAAGGTATTTAAAGCTGAAGGCTGATGCAATTTCTGAGAAAAAGAAAACGGATGAAAAATCTAAACAAATTTCTCTGAAAATTCAGGATGGCGAAAGACTTTTAGAAACCAAATTGCCCGGGTTTGAAAAAGAAAAAGATGAATTTTTTAGATTATTGGAAATTCAAAATGGTAAAAATATTGTTAATTGGGAATCCAAAAAGGCTGAAAAAGAGCAAAACGAAAAGCAGCTAATTAGTGCTCAATTTTATTTTATTGAACTACAAAAGCTCAACCAGAAGATTGCCCTTTCGGTACAGGAAATTGAAACTTTAAATGCAGATTTGGTTCAGAAGAAAAGCCAACAAGAAGCGTTAAACATAAAAGTAAGAGATGCCAAAGTTGCGCTCGTAACATCTGAGGAATTGCTGAAGCAAGCACAACTCAAAGTCTCCGAAAATGTGGAAAGACTTAGAAATGAGTTGAAAGATAATGAGCCTTGTTTGGTTTGTGGAAGCACATCGCATCCTTATAAAAATACGCATTCATCGGTTTTTGAAGGCGTTTTGGAGGAAATATCGAAATCTAAGGCCGAAAGAGAAAATGTATTTATTGATCTAAATAAGCGCTTAAGTGCAATTGAAAGTGGTATAGAATCCACTTCCTCAAACCTAAAAAAATTGCAGACTGTTAATGATCAAGACCAAGTTCAACTGCAAAAGTTAATCAAAATAATTCAGGAATTTGCTGTTTATGAGGTTGTTAAAGTTTTATCAGACGATCAAAGAGTTTCGAAACTGAATGCCATACTGCTTGAGGTTCAAGCTGAAATAAGCTCTTTAACCCAAGAAATTGTAAAATATAAAGCCGACGAGAAAGTAGTGAATGAGCGAAGAAAAGCCCAAGAGGTTTTAGAGCATCAAATCAATCAACTTCAATTGGGTTTGAAAGATCTGAAGCATCAGGCTGAGATTTTAAATGCAGATTTAAATCGTTTTGAGCATCAAATAAATATAGCAGATGCAGATTTAAATGAAATTAAATCGACCATCCATACATTTTTTCAAAACGAGGAGTGGTGGGAAAACTGGCAAAAAGATCCTAAAAGTTTTGTGCACAAAATTCAAGCTTTTGCAAAAGAGTGGAATGAAAAGCAGGGCTCACTTCAGCAATTAAAGAAAGAGCTTGCTATAATGGATGCAAGTTTAGCAGAACTCAGAAATTCGTTGCCAGAATTACACCTAGTTTATGAAAAAGCACTTGCGGCTTCGGATGCGGTTGAAAAAACCTACTCGGAAATACAACAAAGCAGAGCTGCTATTTTTGCAGGGAAACCGGTTGCAGAGATTGAAAATCAACTAGAAAGCTCCATTACCAATGCAAGCAATACGTTGGAAAATGCGAAAAAGCAGCTGCAATTAACAGAAAATGATTTAACTAAAAAGCGATCCATAGTTTCGCAACTAGAGAAAAGCAAAGCTGAAATTGAAGAACAGAAGCTGAAAACGAATAAAGAGCTAGATTTTTGGGTAAATTCCGTAAACTCGAAAAACAACTTAATGCTCAATCTTGAGGCGATAAAGGAATTGTTTTTGTACGATTTAGACTGGAGAAATGAGCAACAAGCATTTTTAAAAAACTTAGAAAGCAACCTAACCAAAGCCATTTCTGTAAAAGATGAGCGAACAAAAAATCTGATTAATCATAAAGAAAAACGAAGCAACAGTTTAGAACGATCTGAAATAGAAGAGCAGCTTGTTTTGATTAGTACGGAAAAACATCGGCAGCAAAAAGAAAAAAATAGTTTAGAAATTAAACTAGCTAACGACCAAGCAAATAAGCAAAAAATAGGTAGTCTATTAAAGTTAATTGAAGAAAAAGCAGAAGCTGCTCGAAATTGGGCACAATTAAACGAATTAATCGGTTCGGCCGACGGAATTAAATTTAGAAGATTTGCCCAGGAATTTACACTTGATGTGCTTTTGGGTTACGCCAATAAGGAACTGCAAGCTTTAACTAAAAGGTATAAAATTGAAAGAATTCCTAACACCTTGGCTTTACTAGTGGTAGATAAAGACATGGGAGGCGAGTTGAGAACCGTTTTTTCGCTATCAGGCGGAGAATCGTTTTTGGTTTCCTTGGCTTTAGCGCTTGGTTTGGCAGCCTTATCGTCTAGCAAAGTGTCGGTTGAATCTTTATTTATTGATGAAGGTTTTGGCGCTTTAGATCCAGAAACACTTAATGTTGCGATAGATGCTTTGGAGCGACTGCACAATCAAGGCAGAAAGGTTGGGGTAATTTCGCATGTGCAAGAAATGAAAGAGCGCATTCCAACACAGATTATGGTTACCAAAATGGCAAATGGACGAAGTAAAATAGATATTAAAGCATTTTAAAATGGAAGAATTACACCCTTACTGCCAATTTGTGGCAAGTTTGCCAGAAGACAATGTGCACAGAATTTATCACGATAAGGCA
>DAIRTB010000188.1:0-5250 GCA_036804105.1 Bacteroidota bacterium
AAGACTCAGCATCTAAATACAAAAGAGGAATGTAATTGCAAGATTCACTTCTGGCTTGCTTCATTAAAATGGCCATGGCTTTTTCTGCGGTTTCCCAGCTTTCGGTTAAGTTATAGCATGCTGTTACAATATTTTTATATACTTTTTTATTGTAGTTATAATCAGCATTTTCTAAAATTTTGGTAACTGAGCTACAAGATTCGTCAATTGCAGAACCAATTACACCCACTCCAGGCCATCCACCAAATACCTTAATCAACGAATCTAGCGTTTTTTCTTGAGGTTTATTTGCAGCGGCAATTTCTGCTCTGCTTTTCTTTAGCAATCCAATTTTATCGCTGTTTTCAATTGCCTTACATAACTTCTTAATTGCTGCCTGATTCGTTGATTTTAAGTATTGTTGCCTAAGTACTTGATAATTTTCTATTTGCGTTTTGGGAATGTCTTTTTGAAACTTCGAAACAAACTCCGTGTATTCTTTTAATGTAAGCCCATTCTTAAAACAAACCTCTGTGGCTTCTTTCACAGCTCTTTTATTGCTTTCATAATAGGATAATTTTACAATTGTAAGAAGTTTATAATTAATGTGGTTTGCTCCTTTTAAGAAATTTAATTGGTTTCTTGCATTGTTAAATTGTTTTGAGGTTATGTATTTTTCTATAAGTTTTACATTTTGCTCTTCTAAACGATATTCGTTGTAACTATAAGCTGGATTTTCGAAATTTTGCGAATATAGCTTATTACCTGCGAATAAAATTAAAAATATTAATATCGCAATGTTTTTAACTAAAATTGTCTTCATAAGGATTAATTTTTGCAAAATTAACGCTAAATCTATTAAGTTGTTATAAAAAAAGCTGAAGTTAAAGTTTATGATTGCTCTTTTTTACCGAATAAAAGCTTATATTGTTGGTTTTTAATAAGTTACACTAGAAATAATAATTGTAATTTAATTAAATTTGTTATATGCTTTAATTATTGCTTTAGGTATTGGTATCTTTTTTTTATGCATTGGCGTAAGCACTTTGTGAACTCGTTTAGTTTTGTACCCGAAATACCTTCACTTCAACTAATCCAAATTCCCTTTTTGTAATTGTGGTTTCATTTCGAAAAGGAATCAATTAATAAAGGGGTTCTTTGCTAGAAACAGATTTTATCAAACTATATTAAACCTAATGGAAACTTGATTGACCCAAGTCTAAGGAAGTGGCCTTATGTTTTAACTTCTTGGCATGTTTTTTTTAAATAGTAGTTCAAAAAATATCCGTACAAGTTTTAATTTTACGAGGCTAATTATTTAAATCTAAATGTGAATTTTTAGTAATTCATTACATTATTTAGATTCAGTTATATTAAATTTAGTTTTTCTCCTCACATTGCATTTTATGAACCATGATGATCACACTTCATACAAAGTTTCTTTATGGCAGCTTGATTTGTTGATTTTAAATACAGCTTTCTTAAATCCTGATAATTCTCGAGTTGCGTTTTTGGAATTTCCTTTTGAAACTTGGAAACAAAATCAGTATACTCTTTTAAAGTTACTCCATTTTTAAAGCTATTTTCTGTTGCATCTTTAATTGTTTTTTTGTTTCCATCAAAATATGCAAGTTTAACATTAGTAAGTAATTTATAATTTTTATAATTAGCCCCTTGTAAATACTTTAACTGGATTCTTGCATCCTCAAACTTCTTTTCGTTAATGTATCGTTCTATTTGAGTTACATTGTAGGTTTCCACACGATACTCATTGTAGCTGTAAGGTGGAAACTCCATTAACTGAGCAGAAGTTTTGAAAGTGGGATATGCAAAAAAACATATCAGAATTAAAAAGGATCGTATTAAATGCGTTTTCATTTATTTTTTGAGTTTGTCAAAAATAGCTCTTTATCGGCTAACCTGCTAAAAAGAAAATAATAGATTATTTATTAAGAGTACATTAAGGTACTTTTTGGCCTTATTAAATTGTTTGTTCGCTCACTAAAATAAAAAAGCCGGTTAGATATTCTAACCAGCTTTAATACGAATGCTGCTACTAATTGTTTTCTATAATACTAGCCCCAAGTGCAGAATTTCCAGCACCACCTAAAGATCCCCTTGCATAAATCGTATAACTTTTGCCAGCGCTAAATGTAATTCCAGTTACATTGAATGCTGAAACACTTGAACCAGCTACTATTGCATTAAAAGTATATGTACCTGCATCAATAGGAATGAAATTACTTACGCTTCTATATGCACGATTTGAAAACAAAGTTGATCCTGATTCTCTAATATCAACAGCTGGGGCATCTGGAGAAAGATGTATAAACCGAATGTGAGCCTTACCAGCTGCTGGAGTTACCAGACTGTCTTTTACAACTATTGGAATAATGTTTGCCGCAAAGCCTGCCGCAAAAACGGTATAACTTTGATCTTTAACTACCGTAATATTCTGATTCAATGCTGTAGTGGATGAACCTGCGATATTGATTTTTAGATTTCTTTGGCCTGCCTGTGCTGGTAGATATTCAGAATTATCTAGGTAGACAACTGGATCAGTATTCTTTTTTACATCATCTAACAATATATCTACATTTGGGGCATCTGGCGAAGCGTGAACCACCATTACCCTACCAAGTTCAACAACTGGCACAACTGGTTCAGGTGTATTAGTAACTTCATCCTCACAAGATGAAAAAAGCATTGTGCTTGCCAAAATAGCGGCTCCAAGAATAAAAATTGATTTTCTCATTTTATTTTTTAATTTAATATCGAAACAAGTAAATAAAATTCATAATGTTGAACTTTAAATTGTTAATAAAAGCTAATATGCAGCAAAATCACCATTTTCCTTAAAAACTTCATGTGTGCATAATAAATAAACCAACAAATTAAAAAATAACTAACTTCTAAAATTACTGCAAAAAAAGCTGGCCAATAAAAAACAGCCAGCTCAAAAATTAAAAAATTTAAAACTAATTATTTACAATTATACTAGCATTCAAAGCTGATTCTCCTGTTCCAGATAATAAACCTCTTGCGAAAACTGTGTAAATTTTACCTGACTCTAGCACCACCCCAGGTACTGTTAAAGCTGCATTGGTTGTACCAGCAACTCTAGCTTCTAAAGAATATGTGCCAGCATCAACTGGGGTAAATGCAGTTGCACTCTTAAACGAGGCATTCGGAAACAAAACTGGTCCTCCAGTTACAGCGATGTCAACAGCTGGCGCATCAGGAGAAAGGTGAATGAAACGAACATGTGCTTTCCCAGCTGCTGGAGCTGTTAAATTATCTTCAAGTACAATTGGCTCAATACTTGCAACTGTATTGGCAGCAATTATTGTGTAACTAGCATCAGTAGTTAAGGTTGCATTAGCATCTATAACAGTGGTTGAGGTTCCTGCAACGTTTACTTTAAAATTTCTGGCGCCAGATGCGACTGTTAAATACCCTGTATTATTTGGGAAGGTCAGGGCAGAATTGTTTACTTTCACATTGTCAACCAAAAGGTCTACACCCGGGGCATCTGGCGATGCATGCAATACAAGAACTCTTGAATTGGTAATTACTGGTTCAATTGGATCTTCTTCTTTACACGACTGAAAAAAGATTGAGCCTGCTAATAATGCAGCTGAGATTACAAAAATGGACTTTTTCATTTTTTTTAAAAGTTTGTTACAGCAATTAAACTACATTGTGAAACCAATGTTTTGTTTAATATTGTTAAGTAAAGGTTATTTTTTAACTAAAGAAAAGTTTAATTAATTTCTCAAAGAGCTAAAAATCCTCCAAAAAGACCAATAAATACCAATAACAATGGCGGCGCTTTGAAGTAAATAATGGATAATGCTGTGCACAAGACAATTAAAACATTCAGAAAATCTATCGTTATGGTATTGCCTAAGATAAAAACTGCCGAAACTACCAAACCTGTAGAAGCTGCATTTGCACCTTCTAAAGAACGTTTTACGATGGATAGTTGCCGTAAACCGTTCCAAATCGGCAATAAGAAAAAAATCAATAATGCGCCAGGCAAGAATATTCCAACTGTGCCAATGGTTGCGCCAAGTAAAATTCCTAATGTGCCTTGATCTCTCAAGGTCATGGCGCCTATAAAGGTAGAAAAACTAAAAACTGGCCCTGGCATGGCGCTAACCAACCCGAACCCTGTAAGAAATTGCTCGGAGGTTAAATACCGTTTGTATTCCACAAATTGCTCGTACATCATGGGAACGAGCACTTGCCCGCCACCGAAAACCAAGCTTCCGTATCTAAAGGTGTTTTCGAAAAGTAGAAACGATTTCTCTTTTGTGATGAAGCCAATAGTTGCAGATGCTAAGAATACACCGAAAAATATAATCAAGTTGTTCCACTTAATTCTAGCTCGTAGTTTTACTCGATCCATTGGCCCACGTTGAGAAAAATTGGTAATTAATCCACCCAATAACAATACCGCAGGGAATACATAAGGCGAAGGTATTGCCAAAGTAATGGTAAGCGATAGCATCATTACCAGCCAGCTAACCTGGCTAATCATTGTTGATTTTAATAATCGAATTGCGGCTGCAAGTACAAAGCCAATCGCCAACGGCTCAATAAATCGTAAAAAAGAAAAGTCTATCTGAAATGATTCGAGGTAAGCATAAAGGAAAACAATGAGGGTTAATCCCAATGCCGCAGGGCTCACCCAAATAAGTAAGGTTAAAAGCGCCAACTTTTGCTTGCCCAATTTATAACCAATGGCGGTTAAGGTTTGGGTGGATGATGGACCTGGCAGAAACTGACAGAATGCATTGAGCTCCAGAATTTCTGCTTCGGTAATGTATTTCTTTTTGATGGCTAGCTTGTCGAGCATCATGGCTAGGTGCGCCTGAGGTCCACCAAAAGCGGTAAGTGTTAGTGCAAAAATGTCTAACAAATATGCCTTTGTGTTGAAATCAGGCGCTGTTTTCATTTCAATAAGCCAATTTCTCTTAGTCTTTCATTTAAAAATTGCCCAGCCGTTATGGGTTCATAATGCGGCGGATTTTCTTCGTTTACGCATTCTGGGAGAACATCTAGTGGCATTTCCGAAATCGGATGCAAAAAGAATGGTATGGAATAACGGCTGCAGCCCCACATTTCTCGTGGCGGATTTACCACTCTGTGGGTGGTAGATTTCAGCTTATTGTTGGTAAGGCGCTGCAACATATCGCCCACATTTACCACCAATTGTTCTGGCAAAGCGGTTACTGCAACCCAATTATTTTGCTTGTTTAAAATTTC
>DAIRTB010000189.1:0-5242 GCA_036804105.1 Bacteroidota bacterium
CTATTTGCTTATTTCAATGGCTTGAATAACCAAATGAATAGCATCCCTAAGTTCTTGATTTGTAATGGTTAAGGGCGGGCAAATACGCATACATCGATCGTTAAAAAGAAACCAGTCGGTTATTACGCCTAATTCAATACCCGCATCAATGGCACGTTTGTTCCTTTCGAAAGAACCTAGATCTACTGCTAGCATTAAACCTCTACCATATTTACTAAGTATGTCTTTATGTTGAAGTTCCTCCCAAAGAATGGTTTCGAGTTCGCCAACTCGTTGCAATAAACCTTCACTTTCTATCACCTCAAGTACTGCAACTGCTGCTGCTGCACAAACAGGATTTCCGCCAAAAGTGGTAATGTGGCCAAGTACTGGGTTAGATTTCAGGCACTGCATTACATCGGCAGAAGAAATAAATGCGCCGATGGGCATACCACCGCCGAGGCCTTTCGCCAGTAAGACAATGTCTGGAACAATGTTATAATGTTCGAAAGAAAACATTTTACCCGTTCTACCAATGCCAGTTTGAATTTCATCGAAAATGAGTAAAGTGCCTGTTTCAGAGCATCTTGCTCTAAGTGCCTGCATCCACGCAGTGCAAGGTGTTTTATATCCAGCCTCACCTTGAATGCCTTCAACAATTACCGCAGCAGTTTTTTGGGTGATATTTTGACGCTCAGAAGTATTATTATAGTTTAAAATAGTAACACCAGGCAAAAGTGGACGGAAACTATTTTTGAAGGTTTCATTACCCATAACGCTCAATGCGCCATGCGTGCTACCGTGATAGGTATCTTTAAAGGTAATCAGCTCATATCTGCCTGTAAAACGTTTAGCTAATTTAAGTGCCCCTTCGGTTGCTTCTGTACCTGAGTTGGTAAAAAACACATTGTTTAAACTGGGCGGCAAAAGTTTGGTGAGCTTGTTTGCTAGTTCCACCTGCGGCGAAAGCACGTACTCGCCATACACCATGGTGTGCATGTATTTCTCTAACTGCGCATTTATTGCGCTTACAACTTTAGGATGCCGATGCCCAACATTGCTAACAGCGATTCCAGAAATTAGATCGAAATATTTTTTCCCGTTAACATCTTCTAAAAATACACCCTCTGCTTTAGCAATTTCAAGACTGAGCGGAAAATCTGATGTTTGGGCTATATTTTGAAGGAAAAGCTGCCGTTGGCTAATCATTTTGAATAAAAAGTGGATGTGGGTTAAAAATTCTCAATCCGGTTTCGGTAATAATTCCATGCATAGGGAAATCGAAGGGTTCTGCATCAAAATTGGCTTCCATATAATTGTTTCCAATTCCAATAATTAATGGATTGTTGGTAAGGGTAGCCAAAAATCTGTCGTAAAAACCTTTGCCATACCCAATTCTGTGGCCTGAATTATTAAAAGCGAGCAAAGGTGTGATGATTATTTCAGGTTTTCCGTTTAGATAAACTGGGTTTTGGGGCTCTGGAACTTCAAATTTACCCGTAACTAAAGGAGTTGCTGGGGTTATTTGAGCCAATCTTAAATTTTCGTCGGTTACAATGGGAACTACCACTTTAAGCTTTAATTTCCAGAAGTAGTTAATAATTGCATTTGTGTCTATTTCGTTTTTACTGATGATGGAAAGAAAGGGCATTACCATGTTTATTCTACTTTTATCAACATGATCTAAACTTTCAATAAAAACTTCTAAAGATATTTCTGACGGATTTTCCTTCCGCAGCATTAACATCCTGTTTCGAATCTCGGGTTTAGATGCTTTAATTTCATTAATCATAGAAGCGCAAAGTTAGGTTATTAAAGTACAGACTTTCCTTAAAAACAAAAGCGGCTTCGAAATTCGAGGCCGCTTTTGGGTTTTACACAAAATTCGATTAGTCTTCTTTTGTGTTTTTAGCTGCTTGAATTGCTAAGCGCAATTCTTGTGCTTTTGTTTTTAAGTCTTGGAGACCTTTTCTTATTCTAGTGCCTGCGGCAGCATTCTTTTTGTCGTAGAATTTTTCAAAGTCTGATTCCATTGAAAGCACCATGTCTTTCAGGGCATTAAATTCATTCATAGTTTCTTTTTTAACAGTTGATTATAATTACTCGTCTAAATTATCATTTTAAAGCATATCACAAAAATTTTTAAAAGAAAATAGTAAAAAAAAATGAAAAATCCGACCAAATGGGTCGGATTTTTCATTTTTATGCTTTAATATTATTGAAAAGCTGCAATTGTTTCACTGGCGTAAGCTCCGGAACTTAGTTTCTCTTTAACCACTTTAAACGCATGAAGTGTTTCGTTTACATCGTCTAAGCTGTGGGCTGCAGTAGGTATAATTCTTAAAATTATTACTCCTTTCGGAACAACAGGATACACAACTACAGAACAAAAAATGTTGTAATTTTCTCTTAGGTCTAACACTAAATTAGTTGCTTCGCCAAGAGATCCCTTCATGTAAATTGGGGTAACGGGTGTATTGGTTTTACCAATATCGAAACCTGCATCTGTTAAACCAGTTTGCAAAGCGTTTACAATTTCCCAAAGCTTATTTTTTAGTTCTGGTCTAGTTTTAATTAACTCTAAGCGTTTTAAGGCACCAATTACTAAAGGCATTGGTAAAGATTTTGCAAAAATCTGAGAACGCATGTTGTATCTTAAAAACTCTACAACTTGTGCATCACTGGCAATAAAAGCACCAATACTGGCCATAGATTTTGCAAAAGTTGAAAAATAGATATCAATACCATCTTGAACACCTTGGGCTTCACCGCAACCTGCGCCTTTTTTACCCATTGTACCAAAGCCGTGAGCATCGTCTACCAAAAGTCTAAAATCGTAATGGTCTTTAAGCGCAATAATTTCTTTCAATTTACCTTGAGCGCCGGTCATACCAAAAACGCCTTCAGTAATAACCAAAATAGATCCTTTATGCTCACCTTGCTCAATTAATCTAGTTGCTCTAACTAATTGTTTTTCAAGACTTTCTACATCATTATGTAAGTACATAAAACGTTTGCCTTGATGTAAACGCACGCCATCTACAATACAAGCATGAGATTCAGCATCGTAAACAATTACATCGTGGCGGTCTACTAAAGCATCAATCGCAGAAAGAATTCCTTGGTAACCGTAGTTTAAAAGAATTGAGTCTTCTTTCTCCACAAATTCGGCCAATTCTCTTTCTAATTGCTCATGGTAATTGGTGTTTCCAGACATCATTCTGGCACCCATTGGGTATGCAAGGCCAAATGCTGCTGTGGCATCAGTATCTGCTTTTCTAACTTCCGGATGATTAGCTAAACCTAAATAATTGTTTAAACTCCAAACCAAGCGTTCCTTGCCTCTAAACATCATTCTTGGTTGAATTTCACCTTCCAGTTTTGGAAACATGTAATAACCCTCTGATTCTTTTGCATGTTGACCGAGTGGGCCTCTGCGACTGAGTAATTTTGTAAATAAATCCACGTTATCTAGGTTGATAATTTTAATATAAAAGAACCGCAAAATTAATATTAATCCATGAGAATACCAATTTCATTTTTCTATCCATTTCTAAAGGCAACTTTCCTTACTAATTTTTCGTCTCTGTGTTTTAGATTACACAACAAACACTTAAAAGTTTTATTTTCCCATGAAAAGTTGTAATTTTGCGCCTATGCTGAAAAAGCTGACATTATACGTATTTTTTATTTTAAGTTCAAGCCTAATATTTTCTTGTGGTGATTACCGCAAAGTTGCCAAAAGCAATAATGTGGAATTGAAATTTACAAAAGCAAAAGAATATTACAACAAGAAGCAATATGTGAAAGCTCAACCATTGCTAGACGAGCTCATTATTGCAACAAGAGGAACAGATAGAGCTGCCGAGGTTTATTATTATGTGGCTTACACCGAGTATTCTCTTAAAAACTACACTTTGGCGAGTTACCATTTTAAAAACTATGCCACTAGTTTTAGTACGAATAAAGAAGTAGAAGAAATGGAATTTATGTACGCACAGTGTTTGTACTTAGAATCCCCAAATCCAGCGTTAGACCAAGTAAATACCAAAAGAGCCATTGAAGCTTTTCAGTTGTTTATTAATAAATATCCAAACTCCATTCATTTAGCACAAGTTAATGAAACCATTATAACATTAAGAAAGAAATTGGAAACAAAATCTTACAACAATGGCATGTTGTTTTATAAAATGGAAGATTACCGAGCGGCCGCTGCTTCTTTAAAAGCAACGCTCAAAGATTTTCCTGATATTAACAACCGTGAGGAAATTGAGTTTTTAGTTATTAGATCATCCTACATGCTTTCTCAAAACAGTATTCAAGAGAAGCAATTGGAGAGATTAAACGAAACTTTAGAATTAATTGAGATTTTTAAAGACAATTATAGAGTTAGCGCTTATTCTAATAAAGTAGAAGAGGTATTAAAAAATACCAAAAAAGCTAAAGACGAATTTTTAGCCAACGAGTTAAAGCGCATAGAAGATAGAAAATTAAGCAGTAATTAATATATGACATCATCAACCACAGAAACCAGAGATCTACGTGAACTAGACGACAAAACTGGTAATATTTACGAAACCGTAGCCATCATCTCTAAAAGAGCTAATCAGATTTCGCAAAAGCTAAAAGAAGAATTGAGCCAAAAGCTGTCAGATTTCTCTTCAACTGCCGATAGTTTAGAAGAAGTTTTCGAAAACAGAGAGCAAATTGAAATTTCCAGGTCTTACGAAAAAATGCCGAAACCGTCGCTTATGGCAATTGAAGAGATGAAGGAAAATAAAGTGTATTTCAGAAATCCTGCTAAAGAAAAGCAGTAAACCTGCTTGCAATATGCAGTTGAAGGGTAAAAAAATTCTTTTAGGAATAACTGGAAGCATTGCCGCTTACAAAACACCTGCATTGGTGCGCCTTCTGGTTAAAGCCGGTGCAGATGTTCAAGTAATTTGTACCCCTTCGGCACTCGATTTTGTAACACCACTTTCACTTTCAACAGTTTCTAAAAATGCTGTTTACCATAATTTCGTGAAGAATAATCATGGAGAATGGGTAAACCATGTGGAGTTAGGGCTTTGGGCTGATTTACTTTTGATTGCCCCGCTAAGTGCCAATACCTTATCAAAAATGGCAAGTGGCGCTTGCGATAACCTTTTGCTTGCCACTTATTTATCAGCAAAATGCCCGGTAATCGTAGCTCCAGCAATGGATTTAGACATGTATCAACACCCCGCTGTTAAGCAAAATCTAAAAAGCATTGCTGCTTTTG
>DAIRTB010000190.1:0-5205 GCA_036804105.1 Bacteroidota bacterium
CATACGGCAACATCTTGCGCCAAGTTGGCCAATCGTGCGAGATATCTGTGCCCCAGACGTCTAAATCGTGTGGAATACCTTTAGCGGTTAATAAATTAGCAAACGCTCTAGAAGCATTTGGATCTTCGTATGAACCCGATCCCGTTAAAATATGGATATGGCCAGAGCTGCGGATGGAATTCAACAAATGCTCATCGTTTAAATTCTGTAAATAATGCATTGGGCTGTTGAAATACACATCTTCGTCCCAATAACCTTTGGTGTAATCGGTTAAATCGTAAACGCCACTCATGGCAATACAACCTCTAATTTCAGATGGGCGTTTGAAAAATAGGTTTGCTGCATGCAGGGCTCCAAAAGATGCTCCACTTGTATAAATTGCAGTTGTATCTGAAGTATGCGTTCTGATAAATGGGAGAACCTCGTTGTACACATAAGCATTAAACTGCTGATGCCGAATGGCTTTGTGTCTCGGATTCATTTTGCTGTTTAGCCAGCTTTCAGAATTAATTGAATTGATGGAAAAAACCTTAAATTTTCCAGAATTTACTGCATCTTTTATCGAATCAATTAAATGAAAGCGTTCGTATTCAAGATAATCTGCAGCTGCAGTTGGCAACATTAAGAGTGCAGTTCCATAATGGCCATAAATTACAATTTCCATCTGCTTATTTAAAGATGGGCTAAACCAGCTGTGTATTTCTCTATGCATAGTTACAAGTTTGAAGCAAATTAAAATAAGTTTTCCGTAAAAAGAAAATTATTTGAAATATGCTTTGAAAAAGAAGCTAAACTTGAATTTATGAAGCAACCCGAAGCAGAAATTATTGTTTCGGAACCGGAATCTTTTCTAATTCATTGAATTTAGAAGCGGCACATCCGTTGCAATTGCTTTCGCATGTACCCTTCGAGAATTGAACTCTGAATTTCGTAAATAGGTAAAATACCGCAGCAATTATAGAAATTGCAACTAGAATGCTTTGCATAAAATTTTAACTCTTTTGGTTGATGTTTGGTTCGAATTTACAGCCTTACAAATGGATTAAACTGCATTTCGTGCTCAACGGTTGTATGTGAACCATGTCCAGGATAAACGGATGTTTCTTTTGGCAATTTGTAAACAATGTCTCTTATGCTTTTTTCTAAAGTTTCGAAATTACCTCCTGGCAAATCCGTTCTCCCAATGCTTTCGTTAAAAAGTACATCACCCGCAATTAAGGTGTTGAAATCTGGAAGATAGAAGCCTAAACTTCCTGGCGAATGGCCGGGAAGATGCAGATTTTGAACCTTTAGGTTGGGAAGTATTTCTTGCTCGCCAATCTCTAGTGGTTTCACTTCAGTAACAGGGACAGAAAACTTAATGCCAAATCGTTCTGCGCTAATGCCCGCAGCCCGAAGTATTTGATTTTCAAGTGGATTTAAGTACGCAGGAATTTTATACTTGGTACAGACATCATCCAACCCAAAAATATGATCTAAGTGTGCGTGTGTTAACCAAACATGCTTTGGGGTAAGCTTATTTTCAGCAATAAATTGAAACAACTCTTGGCATTCTGCATTTCCATAACAGCCTGGATCTATAATGCAGGATTCGCCATCTGTAGTATATAAAACGTAAGTATTCTCTTGAAAAGGACTAAAAACAAATTTTTTGAGGTGCATTATATTATTTTTTCTAAAAAACGAAGATTTTTAGTTCAAAGTTACACTACTTACCTGCTTTTTTTGTTACATATTTGTTTAACAGCTAATCTCATTTGGCGCAATTATTGCTTCAAATAGATGCTTGACTTTAAACATTTTATATCAACTTAAGAGAAATTGTGTGCAGTTTGCTAAAAATATAAGTAGGTTTTTTGTTTTTCTTTTTTGCCTGATGTCTTTTACCTCGGTTGAAGCACAGGTGCAAAGTACGCAAACTGTATTTGGTAAAAACAGGGTGCAATTTAGCAAGTTCGATTGGTCGTATTTTCGAAACCAAAACTTCGATACTTATTTTTACCAAGAAGGAAGAGAGCTTGCGGTTTTTACCTCAAGAATTGCTAACGACATTATTAAAGAGGTTGAAGAAACGCTGAATTATAGAGCCGATGGACGCTACATGTTTGTAGTTTACCTAACCCAATCAGATTTACAGCAAACCAACCTTGGTTTAGATTTACAGCAATACAATACGGGAGGTCTCACGCTTTTGAGAGGCAACAAAGTGCCGCTTTACTTTAGTGGAAATCGGGAAGATTTTATTGCTCAAATGCGTTCTGGAATTGCCAAAGTTTTGCTTTTTGAAATGCTTTATGGCGGAAATATAACAGAGAAAGTACAATCTTCAACCCTGCTTTATCTGCCCGATTGGTTTGTTAAAGGTTTCTTTTCTTTCACAGAAAAAGATTGGAATGTAGAACTTGACAACCAAATGAGAGAATTGATTCTCAGTGGCAAAATCAAGAAATTTAATCATTTACTCAATCAAGATCCAACCTTAGCTGGACATTCTTTTTGGAATTTTATTGCCAATAGTTATGGCAGATCGAACATTCCGAACATTATGTACCTCACCAATTCAAACCGAGATTTTGAGGCAGCTTTTGCCTATATTTTGGGGAAATCGTTGAAAACACTTAATAAAGAATGGTTTTTATACTACAAAGACCAATACCTTAACGATGAGTTCGGGCGCAAACTTCCAGAGAATGAAATCAAATTACCCGGCATAAGAAGAAACACCAAAGTAAGTAACGTAAAGCTTTCACCAGACGGCAGCAAGCTAATTTATGTAACTCACAAAAACGGCATTCACAGAATTATGCTGTATGATTTTGTTACTAAAAAGAGCCAAAAGTTACATAAAAGTGGTTTGAAGCACTCAACAGCTCCAGATCAAGAAAAATATCCTATTGTAGATTGGCATCCATCTGGCAGGTCAATTGCCTATTTTTTCGAAATAAAAGATCGATTAAACTTTGGCACCATAAAGTTTAGAGAAGATAAAAAGCCTGAGACCAACGAATTTCCCATCTTCAGAGTAGACGAAGTTAATTCCATGAGCTTCGACCCTTCTGGAATTAGTCTTGCAATCTCTGCTAGTAAGTCTGGTCAAAGCGATATTTTTATCTTCCAAATTCCTTCAAAGCGATTTATTAACGTAACCTTAGATAATTACGACGATTATACCCCAAGTTTCTTCGACGATAAAGGGAGAATTATTTTCAGTTCCAACAGACCGAATGATTCGTTAATTTATGTTCAAAACGATTCTACAAGAGGTTTGCCATCTACCGATTTATTTCTTTTTACTCCCAACGACAGTATTGGAACATTACAGCAATTAAGTTACACGCCTAGTATTAACGAGAAATATCCATTTAAAATAGGCGAAAAGTATTTTTCATTTCTTTCAGATCAGAATGGTATCATAAACCGACATTATGGGCATTTAGACAGCCTTGAAGTTTTTGTTGATGATACCACGAGCACCTGGAAAGAAGTGCCAAAAACGGAACCCGGCACCGATTATCCAAGAAACTTGGAAAATTACCATATCAATCAAAGAGGTAAAGTTTTAGAGGTTTTTGGAAGGCGCAACAAAAAGCTGGTTTATGTAAATCGATTCGATTCAGATTCTCTTCAAAATTTGGGCATTACCCCTTTGAATACAAATTACAGAACGCTTCAAAACAATAAGCTCGATTTTGTTGAAAAGAAAGCGGATGTTGTAATTAGAAGACCAAGAAAAACGGAAAGAAAAGAGTCGGAAGTAGTTCGGAAACTTTTAGAACCAGATCAAGATACGAGTAAAACCCAAAGCGGTTTGGAATACACTTTTCAGGTAGATTTCGATATTCCTGTTTACGAACCTCAGGATACAACAACTGGTTTCGATAAGTTAACCATGCCAGCCAAGATTTTAGATCCACTAAGACAAGCCAAAACTAAAATCTACGAAACTTCCACATCCTCAGATTATTTTGTTACACAGTTTGGCAACTCCTTGTTTAATAGTGATATGCCCAATTTCGTAGCGAGTACTTTAAGTGCTCCTTCTCAAAGAAACGGCATCATAATTATGGCAGGCGCCTCAGATTTATTTGAAGATTACAAGTTTAGCGCAGGTTCTAGAAACGCTTTCAACCTCAATAGCAACGAATACTTTTTAATGTTCGAAGCGTTGAAAAAGCGGGTGGACAAGAAAATTCTCTTCCACCAGTTAAGAGACCAATTTACTCTGGGAAGAAATTTTTACCGTTTAAACAATATTGAGCTTATGGGTCAGTTGGTTTATCCTTTTAACCAACATGCTGCCTTAAAGGGTGGTGCAATTTTCAGATACGATAGAACAGAAATCTTAGCCTCAGATTTTCCGAGTTTAAATCAAAATGGCTTAAACAATACCTGGCTTGGCGGCAGGGTAGAGTACGTTTTCGATAACAGCCAGGAAATCCAATTGAATATTTTAAAAGGAACTCGTTATAAATTCTTTGCAGAAGCTTACCAAAGTACAGAAAATAAAGGGTCAAGTCTGGGTGTAATTGGGTTCGATTTCAGGCACTATGCTAAAATCCATAAGAACTTCATTTTTGCCAATAGATTTGCTTTTAATGGTTCTTTTGGTTCTAGAAGAATGTACTACCGCTTAGGTGGAGTAGACAATTGGTTGCTTCCTCGTCAAGATGAAAATGCAGATGCCCCTAATTTCGATGAGGTTGCATTCCCAGCTTTTGCTACAAACATGCGTGGATTTGGGCAAGGTGTACGGAATGGAAACAATTATTTTGTTTACAATGCAGAGTTGAGATTTCCAATCTTTAGTTTTATATCTAAATCGCCTATTTCTTCAGATTTCTTGAGAAATTTCCAGATTGTTCCATTTTTCGATGTAGGTACCGCATGGTCTGGCTTGAATCCTTTCAGCCTTGAAAATCCATTTAATACAAAGATTTACGAAAACGGTCCTGTAAAGGTGATTGTTTACACCAATAAAAATCCAATTCTAGTTGGATATGGCTCTGGAATACATGCTCGTTTATTCGGCTACTTTATCCGATACGATTTGGCTTGGGGCATAGACGATGGCACAGTAAGAAGACCGTTTAATTACTTCTCTCTGAGTTTAGATTTTTAGTAATTTTTTGGTTGTGAACTTCCCGAAAGTAGAAAAAACTTTCCTTTGGACTTATGAAGCAATTTAAATCAAAATATCGTAGTCGT
>DAIRTB010000191.1:0-5191 GCA_036804105.1 Bacteroidota bacterium
TTCTGCTCAATCAATTCAATGGCTTCTTCTAAAGTGATGGTCATTGGATCCTGCTCTTTTTTCAGCGAGAAAAACTTTGCATCGTGACGAACATAAGGACCAAATCTACCTAGTGCCACTGTAGTTGTTTTATCCTCAAAATTACCAAGTGTGCGAGGCAACTTAAACAACTCCAAAGCATCTGCTAGAGTTACTGTTTCTAACGATTGCCCAGCCTTTAGGCTTGCATAAATTGGCTTTGCTTCTTCGTCTTTAGGATCAGTTTTCTGTGCAACTGCACCGTATCTACTCATTCGAACAGAAACTACCAATCCAGTTTCTGGCTCGTTGCCAAGTATGCGTTCTCCGGTAACACGCTCACTCGTTTCTTTGGTTAGCTCCACATTTTCGTGGAAAGGCTTGTAAAAGGTAGCCAACATTTTGTGCCAATCTTGATTTCCTGCTGCAATATCGTCGAACTCTTTTTCTACATCAGCAGTGAATTCGAAATCTAAAATTTTAGCAAAATGTTCTACCAAAAAATCGTTTACCAAACTGCCAATATCGGTTGGAAAAAGTTTTGCTTTCTCTGCGCCAGTGTTTTCTTTTTTGGTGATGGTTTCAATGCTACCCGACTTATTACTAGCATTTCCAAACAAGGTGATGTTTCTAAACTGACGCTCTACCCCATCTCGATCTTCTTTAACCACATAACCACGCTTTTGAATGGTACTGATGGTTGGAGCGTAAGTTGAGGGTCTGCCAATTCCCAATTCTTCTAATTTCTTAACCAAACTCGATTCTGTGTATCTAGGTTGCGGTCTAGTGAAACGTTCGGTTGCAGATAGCTCTAGCATATCTAAAACTTGTCCAACTTTTAGCGGTGGCAACATGCCTGCTCCTACTTGCTCATCGTCGTTGTGGTCTTCGTCTTCAGATTCTAGGTACGCTTTCAAAAAACCTTCAAATTTTAAAACTTCTCCTTGAGCGGTTAGATGATCTTTGGTGGTGCTAATTAAGATTTTCGCTGTTGTTCTCTCCAACTGAGCATCTGCCATTTGAGAGGCGATGGAGCGCTTCCAAATTAGCTCGTACAAAGCTTGCTCGTCTCGCTCGCCAGGAACGGTATGGGCTGTAAAATCAGTAGGGCGAATGGCTTCGTGCGCTTCTTGTGCACTTGCCGATTTCGTTTTAAACTGACGCTCATGATGAAAAGTAGGTCCGTATGCTCTTAAAACTTCATTTTTTGCACCTTCACGGGCGGTTTCAGAAAGCGAAACCGAATCGGTACGCATGTAGGTAATCTTTCCAGATTCGTAAAGCGATTGTGCTACTCGCATGGTTCTGCTTACAGAGAATCGCAATTTTCTTCCAGCTTCCTGTTGCAAGGTTGAAGTAGTAAACGGAGCCGATGGTGTTTTCTTAAAAGGCTTAGTTTCTAAGCTATCAATGGTATAATTTGCGGGCTTGCAGCTTTCAATGTATTTTAAAGCATCAGCTTCCTTAGAGAATCTTTGAGAAAGTTCTGCTTTAAGATTCGCTTTTCCATCAACTATAAAAATGGCAACAATTTTAAATGCAGAGCTTGTGTTGAAACCAGAAATTTCTCTTTCTCTTTCTACAATTAAACGAACGGAAACAGATTGAACCCTACCAGCAGAAAGCGATGGCTTAACTTTTCTCCACAAAACTGGGGATATTTCGAAACCAACTAAGCGATCTAGAACCCTTCTAGCCTGCTGCGCATTAACTAGGTTGTAATCAATAGAGCGAGGATTATCAATAGCTTTCAGGATGGCGCCTTTGGTAATTTCATGAAAAACAATGCGTTTGGTTTTTTTTTCGTCTAGCTTGAGCACTTCCTTTAAATGCCAAGAAATGGCTTCTCCTTCACGGTCTTCATCGGAGGCGAGCCAAACAAGGTCTGAGGCTTTTGCGAGTTTGGTAAGTTCAGATACCACTTGCTTTTTATCATCCGAAACCTCATAAATAGGTTGGAAGTTATTTTCTATGTCTACGCCGTTTTTCTCTTTCGATAAATCACGCACGTGGCCATAGCTCGACTTCACCAAAAAGTCTTTTCCGAGGAAACCTTCTATTGTTTTTGCCTTTGCAGGCGATTCTACAATTACCAAATTTTTTGCCATGCTACTATATCAATTCCTTGCAAAGTAAAACAGAATAGAATTGCTTTTGCAAAATAAAAATTCAAATAGGCATTAAAATAATTAAAACAAAGGGCTCGCAGTTAATTTAATTAAAAAAACTTCCTTTTGTAAGTATAAGTATTGCAATCGTCTATAATAAAAAGAAGAAAAATTGTAGAAAAATTAAGTTAACCTATTTCTAAATATTTACTTGAAAGATGATTTTTGAATTCAACTTCCGAATTATAATTTTATAGAAACATTTACAACATTGAAGAATAATACTTGCAAGGGCTTAATATTCCTTTATTTTTGCAACCTCAAAAAAAAATAATTGCATTACCCCGATTTCATAAAAGACCCCATTTTCAAGAAAATTCGAGACACAGCTGCACAATTAAATGTAGAAACCTATTTAGTTGGCGGTTACGTAAGAGATATGTTTTTGAAAAGAAACTGCAAGGATATTGACGTTATGGTGGTAGGTAGTGGAATTGCTTTGGCTGAGCAACTTGCCAAAAACCTAGGCAAACAAAAGGTAAATGTTTTTAAGAATTTCGGCACGGCGCAATTAACCTATAAAGATTTAGAAATAGAATTTGTAGGCGCCAGAAAAGAATCATACCGCAGCGAAAGCCGCAAACCCATTGTAGAAGATGGAACGCTAGAAGACGATTTAAGCAGAAGAGATTTTACCATAAACGCCATGGCAATTCAACTTTACCCAGATTTTGGGTTATTAGTTGATAATTACAATGGCCTCAAAGATCTCGACGCTAAGCGACTTATTACTCCCTTAGAACCAAACATTACTTTTTCAGACGATCCGCTGCGGATGATGCGTGCCATTCGGTTTGCTAGTCAGCTAGATTTCGATATTGAAGCATTTACTTTCGAAAGCATTCAAGCAAATGCTGAGCGCATTAAAATTGTATCTGAAGAGCGAATTACCGACGAGCTGAACAAGATAATTCTCTCTCCTAAACCTTCTTTAGGATTTAAATTTTTGTATTACGCTGGCTTACTGAAAATAATTTTTCCGGAGATGCAAAATTTGCAGGGCGTAAAGAAGGTTGGTAAGTTGGCGCACAAAGATAATTTCCTGCATACTTTAAAGGTGTTGGACAATATTTCTGAAACTACTGACGATTTGTGGTTGCGTTGGGCAGCCATTTTACATGATATCGCAAAACCTGCCACACAAAGATTTGAACCTGGTAATGGATGGACATTTCATGGACACGAAGATTTAGGTGCTAGGATGGTTCCGGGTATTTTCCAAAGACTTAAACTGCCTTTGAACGAAAAAATGAAATACGTTCAGAAATTGGTGAAGTTACATCTTAGGCCCATTGCCCTTACTAAAACCGAGGTAACAGATTCTGCCGTACGGAGATTGCTGTTTGAAGCTGGCGAAGACATTGAAGATTTAATGAAGCTTTGCAGAGCAGACATTACCAGTGGAAATGAACAAAAAGTTATCAAATACTTAAAAAACTACGATTTTCTTCAAAAAAAAATCGTGGAAATTGAACAAAAAGACCACCTTCGCAATTGGCAACCTCCCATAACTGGTGCCGACATAATGGAAACATTTGGAATTAAAGCTGGAAAAGAGGTTGGAATTATTAAAAGTGCCATTAGAGAAGCAATTCTAGATGGCGAAATTGAAAACCAAAGAGCCTCTGCTTTCAACTATATGTTGAAAATTGGAAAAGATTTAGGTTTGGAAAAATGAAACTACTAACTATTTTTGAAACAAAATTTAACGCTAAAAATGGCTATTTACAAATTCAGAGTTGAAATTGAAGATCATGAAGGCATTTACAGAGAAATCGAGGTAAAGTCTATTCAGACCTTTGAAGATTTACATTACTCTCTTCTTCGGGCGTTTAATTTCGATATTAAACATAATGCAGCCTTTTTTTACAGCGACGATCTATGGCATAGGGATGAAGAAATTGCTTTTAAAGATGTTTCTTTTGTAATTAACGGAGATTCTGTGCCAATGAACAGAGCCAAAATTGCAGATTTTATTGAAGATCCGCACCAAAGATTTGTTTATTTCTACGATTCTGAAGAAGGCTGGAATTTCTTGATAGAATTGAGAAGCATCGGCACGACATTACCTGCTGGAGTTGTTTTCCCTAGATTGGTAAAATCTGAAGGTGAGGCGCCAAAGCAATACATTGTTAAGGCATCTTTCAAACCAAAGGTTGAAGATATTGCACCGCTTGCTTTAGATTTAGAGGATGAGGACGAAGATGTAGAAGTATCAATTTTCGATGGATTGGAAGTTGATGAGGAAGATGTTAAGCTTAACAAAGGTTTCAGCTCCCCAACTGACCTCGTTGATGATGAAGATCGTTTGGACGTGGATTCAGAAGAGGAGGACGCAGATAGTTTTGCAGATCAAGACGACGATTACGACGAGGATAAATAGGCAGGTTTGAATTTTCAAGCAGGCAAAACATCATCTAAAGAAAATAATATCTTAATAAAAAAAGGAGCCAAATTGGCTCCTTTTTTATGATGCAGGTTTTTCTTAATCTGCCAATGCTAAGCTGCGTTTTACAAACTTGGTTAAGTCTGCACCCGTTAGCATTCCTTGCGAAATTAAAGCTAGGTCTAGCGCTTGTCTAGCTAATTCGTTCTTTCTGGTTTCATCTGTGCTGCTCGCCATTTTTTTGATAAATGGATGATTGCTATTGATTACTAACTCGTAAGAATCTGGGAAACTTCCGCCAAAGCCACCGCCAGAAGTTGCCGACATCTCCTTCATTCTACGGATAAATTCGGAACGGGTAATAACTATTGGTAAATCGTCTGCGGCCAATGGTTCTGAGCTAATGGTATATTTGCCATCTCCCGTTAGATCCTTGTAAAGTTGTTCAACCTGAGTCTTTTCTTCATCATTCAATAAAGATTCTCTTGGCTCGTCTTTGGCAATTAGCTTCTCTATGCTTTCAGAATCTACTCTTTTGAAACGGATGTTCTCGCCATTACCTTCCAACAAACCAACCATGTGTGGATCTAGAACCGATTGCATTAATACAACATCGTAA
>DAIRTB010000192.1:0-5184 GCA_036804105.1 Bacteroidota bacterium
AAATATAGCGGCCCCGTAAACAAAACCAACTGATGCCCTGTGGTGATGGTGAAAGTATTGCGTTCTGCAATTGCCTTCAGGTTAATTTCTTGCTGCTTGCTTAGCTCAATGCCAGCATATTGAGATTGTAATTCCGAAATAAGAAGTTCTCTTGATTCCGATGTAAAGCTATTCTTCTTCTCTTTTATCTGCGCTAACAATCCTTCAGTATAAGCGAAATTGTTGTAGAACTTTTGCAACGCAGGTTTTCTATCAAGGTAATCGATTACCAGATTTGAGAAAGCACCCGTTTGCTTGTAGCTGATATGTGATAATTTGAACTTCACAGCACTAAATCTCCGTAAAGGTCGAACTCGGTTGCTTTGGTAATTTTTATGTTCGTAAAATCTCCCATTCGTAAGTAAGTGTCTTTAGTAGCGGTTACCAAAACTTCGTTGTCTACATCTGGAGAATCGAATTCGGTTCTACCAATAAAATAATCGCCTTCTTTTCTATCGAACAGAACTTTGTAGGCTTTGCCTACTTTTTCCTGATTCAAATCGAACGAAATGCCCTGTTGCAGCGACATTATTTCGTCTGCACGCTCTTCTTTCAACTCCTGCGGAACATCATCCACCAAATTAAAAGCGGCGGTGTTTTCTTCGTGCGAATAAGGAAAAACACCGAGTCGTTCGAAACGGTTGTGCTGAATAAAGGCCATCATTTCTGCATGATCTTGATCTGTTTCTCCGGGAAAGCCAGATATTAAGGTAGTTCTGAATGCAATGCCCGGAACTTCTTTTCTGATATTGTCTATTAATTCTTGCGTTCTGCTTGCACTAATTCCTCTGCGCATGGCTTTCAACATATTCTCGCTGCCATGTTGTAGCGGCATGTCTAAGTACTTGCAGATTTTGTCGTAATCCCGAATTACAGGAAGCACATCCAATGGAAATTGAGAAGGGTAAGCGTATTGTAAACGAATCCAATCGATACCATTTACAGTAGTTAATGCTTCTAGAAGTTTGGCTAAGTTGCGCTCGTTGTAAATGTCTAATCCGTAATAAGTTAAGTCTTGGGCAATGAGAATGAGCTCTTTAACTCCTTTGGCAGCCAAATTGTTGGCCTCTGTTAAAAGGTGCTCAATGGGTTTAGAAACGTGTTTTCCACGCATTAAAGGAATGGCACAAAAAGCACATGGGCGATTACAACCTTCCGAAATTTTCATGAAAGCCGTGTGGTTTGGCGTGCTTAATAATCGCTCGCCAATTAATTCGTGCTTGTAATCTGCTTTCAGGGTTTTGAGTAAACGAGGCAATTCCATAGTTCCGAACCAAGCATCTACTTCTGGAATTTCTCTCTCCAATTCGTCTTTGTAGCGATGCGAAAGACAACCCGTTACCATAACTTTCTCCACCAAACCATCGTTTTTAGCTTCTGCAAAACGTAAAATGGTATTGATAGATTCTTGCTTGGCACTTTCAATAAAACCGCAGGTATTTATAATTACAATGCCAGCATCGTCTTTGGTAGATTCATGTTCCACTTCAAAAGCATTGGCACGGAGTTGGCCCATGAGCACTTCAGAATCGACTGTATTTTTAGAGCATCCTAAAGTAATTACATTTACTTTTCTTGGCTTGTAAGATTTTGTTTTCAATGTGTTTTATTTCGTTTTTGAAAATAGCGCATCAATAAACAAATGCTTATCGAAGGCTTGAAGGTCGTTAATACCTTCGCCAACGCCAATATATTTTACAGGAATTTGGAATTGATCTGAAATGCCAATTACCACGCCTCCTTTTGCGGTGCCATCTAATTTGGTGAGTGCCAAAGCGGTAACCTCGGTAGCTTTGGTGAAATGTGTTGCCTGCTCAATGGCGTTTTGTCCGGTTGATGCATCGAGTACCAATAAAACCTCATGTGGAGCGCCAGGAATCACCTTGCTCATTACCGATCTAATCTTGGCTAACTCGTTCATCAGGTTTATTTTGTTGTGTAATCTGCCGGCGGTATCTACCAAAACCACATCCACCCCAGTATTTAAACCTGTTTTTACAGATTCGAAAGCAACGGAAGCAGGATCTGCGCCCATTCCTTGAGAAACAATCGGAACCCCAACTCTTTCAGACCAAATGGTAAGCTGATCTACGGCTGCTGCACGAAAAGTATCGGCAGCGCCCAATAAAACAGATTTTCCTTCGGCTTTAAGTTGAGCAGCTAGTTTGCCAATTGTGGTGGTTTTTCCAACCCCATTTACGCCAACTACTAGAATTACATAAGGTTTTTGAGTGGCGGCAATAATTCCGTTATCGGCAGATTTACGGTTTTCGTTTTCAGTTAATAAGCCAACAATTTCTTCTTTGAGGATTTTATTCAGCTCGTCAGACCCAAAGAATTTATCTTTTTCAACTCGTTTCTGAATTCTATCTACAATTTTCAGCGTGGTGTTAACGCCCACATCAGAACTGATGAGAATTTCTTCTAGGTTGTCTAAAACCTCATCGTCTACCTTGCTTTTTCCGGCAACGGCTTTGGCAATTTTAGTGAAAACATTTTCTCGTGTTTTCTCAATGCCTTTTTCTAACGTTTCTTTATCCTTTTTACCGAAAAAACTAAAAATACCCATGAATTACGATTTAATTAAAATACCAAAAGCCTCACTAAAAGTAAGGCTTTTGCGGTAAATACTTGTATGTTTATTAAAGTTTCTATACCATTTACAGCAGGAAGATAAATAATTGCTCAAAAGCGAAAATTTATAGAACCGAATATTTAAGGGTATATAAGAGAGCAGCAAATTATTTGCTGAAATAATCTTTCACTTTATCAGAAGTAATAAATTCTTCTCTGAAAGTGTATGAGCCAGATTTACCGATTTTTGCTGCTTTAATTACTTTAACAACTTTCTCAGTTTCTACTGCTTGTTTCTTTAGGGTTGCAACTACTTTCTTAGCCATGATTATTTAATTTCTTTATGAACGGTAACCTTTTTCAAGATAGGATTGTATTTCTTAATCTCCATTCTTGTTGGGGTGTTTTTTTTGTTTTTTGTTGTGATGTAACGAGACGTACCAGCCATGCCAGTTGCCTTATGCTCAGTACATTCAAGAATAACTTGTATTCTATTGCCTTTTTTTGCCATTTCCTGCTACTGATTAAATTTTTCCTTTTTTGTAAAACTTGTTCAATGCCTCATTGAAACCCAACTTATTGATGGTTCTCATTGCAGAGGTTGAAATCTTCAAGGTAATCCACTCGCCAGTCTCTGGGTCGAAATACCTTTTTGTTTGAAGATTTGGGTAAAAACGACGTTTAGACTTTCTGTTTGAGTGGGAAACATTGTTACCCGTCATTGTCTTTTTGCCCGTTAAAATACAATTCCTTGCCATTATTTTATCTTTTCTGCCTTCTAAATTACTTAACTTTGCCCAATCAAGCCTAAAAGAAATCACTTCTTTTCTAATTGGGATTGCAAAAATAATGTTCTTTTTCACCAAATCCAAATATTTCTTACAATATGTTACAAGCTAATTTTTTCAGTACCCATAAAGTAGCTTCCTCAGAGGAAGCAATTGCCCTTGAAGACCGTTTTGGCGCACATAATTACCATCCGCTGCCAGTAGTTTTAAATAAAGGCGAGGGCGTTTTTTTATGGGATATTGAAGGGAAACGCTACTTCGATTTTCTTTCTGCCTATTCAGCTGTTAATCAAGGCCATTGTAACCCGAAAATTTTAGCCGCTTTAGTAGAACAAGCCAGCAGATTAACCTTAACCTCTAGGGCTTTCCACAACGATCAACTCGGAATCTATGAGAAATACATAACCGAATTATTTGGCTACGATAAAGTTCTGCCTATGAATACTGGTGTTGAAGGCGGCGAAACAGCTGTAAAACTTGCAAGAAGATGGGGTTACGATAAAAAGGGCATCCCAACTAATCAAGCAAAGATTGTTTTTGTGGAAGGAAATTTCTGGGGTAGAACACTCGGCGCAATATCCTCTTCAACCGACAAGAGCAGCACCAAAGGTTTTGGGCCTTTTATGCCCGGCTATGAGATTATACCTTATAACGATGTTGAGGCGTTGGAAAAAGCATTACAAGACCCAAATGTTGCTGGTTTTATGTTCGAACCTATTCAAGGCGAAGCGGGTGTAGTTGTGCCAGATCCAGGTTACTTAATTGCCATTCGGGAGCTTTGCACAAAATACAATGTTTTAATGATGGCCGATGAGGTGCAGACTGGTCTTTGTAGAACGGGTAAAATGTTGGCTTGCGATCACGAAAATGTTCGTCCAGATATTCTAATCTTAGGTAAAGCACTTTCTGGTGGATTTTTACCGGTATCGGCAGTGTTGGCAGACGATAACATCATGCTAAACATAAAACCCGGCGAGCATGGCTCTACTTATGGTGGAAATCCATTAGCTTGTGCTGTTGCCACCGCATCTTTAGAAGTTTTGGTGGATGACAATCTAGCGGAAAATGCAGAAACAATGGGCGAGTTACTGCGCCAGCGTTTAGAAGAAATTAAAGCAAAACATCCTATAATTACCCTAGTGCGTGGCAAAGGTTTGTTGAATGCCATTGTAATAGACGATCACGAATCGAGTGAGCTCGCTTGGAACATTTGTTTGAGGTTAAAAGAAAATGGATTATTGGCTAAACCAACCCATGGAAATATAATTCGCTTTGCGCCACCTTTGGTAATTACTGAAGCAGAAATGTTGGAGTGCTGCGATATCATCGAAAAAACAATTTCCGAATTTTAGGGTTTCATATATTAAATTGCTCATTTAGCAAGCTTTAGTTTGCAAATTGTAAAGAAATTTATAATTTAGCGTTTGTAGTTTATTAATTCAAACCTAAATGCGTGTTATGGACCTTAAAGCGGCCGAAGATTTTATTTTACAAAAGCTAAGCAACGAGCTTTCCAGTAATTTACACTATCACAGTAAAAACCATGTGTTAGATGTTTTGCAGGCTGCATTAATGTACGCAAACCATGAAGGTATATCAGATTATGATAAAGACTTGTTGAAAACAGCAGTGCTTTTTCATGATTCGGGCTTTACTGTTCAAACCAAAGACCACGAAGACATTGGTTGCAGTATCGCTAGAAAAAATTTACCCAATTTCGGATATTCGCCAGAAGATATTGAACGCATTTGTGGGATGATTATGGCTACTAAAATTCCCCAAA
>DAIRTB010000193.1:0-5178 GCA_036804105.1 Bacteroidota bacterium
CAGAACAAGATATATTTGCAAAGATGCCAACTCACAAAAAGCGTATTTAATACATGCTTTGGCAGAAGTTACCTTGAATCAAGAAAGCTAAGGTTAGTGTAATCTAAAGCTAACTGGAATTGTGTAACGCACACTTACAGGCATGTTTCGCTGTTTTCCAGGTTTCCAATTCGGCATACTTGCAATTACTCGAACAGCCTCTTGGTCTGTAGCGCAACCGAGTCCTCTTACCAAAGCAACATCAGAAACCTCTCCAGCTTTGTTAATTACAAAGCTTACGTAAACGGTTCCTTGATAACCTAACTCAATACATTTTCTAGGGTACTTTATGTTTTTACTCAAATAGATTAGCAAATCGTTTTCGCCATTACCAAACATTGGGTATTCTTCTACCGCTATATATTCGTAAACAGAATCAATTGCAGGTTCTGGAGGCAACATCGTAACTCCAGGAGTTGGATCTTCAATTGGATCAACAGGGTCTGGTTCTGGGGTTGGTAAAAATGGAAGAAGGGCAACTTTAAATTGTTTGTCGCTTATCTTTTCCTGCTTTTTCTTTTCTAGCTTGGGTTTCTCTTCTTTTTTCTCAACCACAAACCTTTCGTAAGTTTCAACTATTGTTGGTGTATCATCCTCAATTCTTTCGGGCATAACATAAGGTCTTGCCCATTGAAATGCCATATAAACTAACAATAAACTTGTTGCAAAGCCAATTTGTAAATACATTGGCCTGTTTTTCTCGATGCGATTTTCCATGATTCTGGTTTCCTTTCTTTTTATAAAACCAAAACGGGGAAGTCTAAATTTTAAGTATTTTTAACCAAAAAATTTAACATATCGAAGATTTCTTTTTATGATTTGGGAAATAGCCTAGGAATTTCAATAGAGATTCTACTTTCTTCAACCACCTGAAAACCATGTATTTGCTGCATTTGATTAGCTAAATAAATTTGCTCAGTTTGTCCTGGAGTTGGTATAAGAATGGCTTTCTTATTCAAGAGCATTAAATCCATCAAGGTGCTGTAACCAGACCTACAAATTATGTTTTCTGCCGATAGAATTGCAGCTTTTAAAGTTTGCTTATCTGCTAAATTGTACACTTCGAATTGATCTGAATGAAGCTGGTTGGCATTTGTGCCTCGAATTAAAATTCCAGAAACATGCGGCATTTTAGCAAAACAATCCAATAGTTTTTGTTCAAAAACGGAACGAGCAGGTTCTGGGCCCGAAAGCAAAATGAGCAGCTTGATTTTGTTAGCAGGCACAACATCACCCGAAAAAAATAATTGCGATTGCCAGCCTACAAACTGAATGTTATTAACGAATTGGTTCTTGCTTAAAGTACCGCTAATTTGTTTTTGATGATGATCTGGTACCCAAACAACATCGAATTTATTGAGCAATTTGGCAAATACAGGCTTAGAAAACACTTGTAAAAACCTTAAGCTGTTTGGCAATAATGGATTTAACTGATGTGTGATGATGATAGTTGGAACGCCTTTAAAGTAAACGCCGTACCGATTATCTGAAATGATTATATCAGGTTGATGCGTTTCTACCAGCGCTTGCATCGCCTTTTGCTCCCATCTTATTTGTTTTAATATTTGGGGGATGTTCTGAAGTAGGCTCACAAAGGCATTGCTTTTATATTTCAAATTTAGATCTGGTAGTTTGTGTAATGTGCTTTGGTTGATGTTCGATTTTAGATAATCGTAAGCCAATCCATCGGCCAACCAAACAATTGTATTTCCCTGAGTTTGCAAAACTTGATTAATTGCTAAAGACCGTGTTGCGTGACCCAAACCCCAGTTTAGTACGGCGATTAGAATCTTTTTGTTGTGAATTTCGTTCAGGAGCAAGGCCATTATTACCTACAAGTATCTTAAATTAGTGGTTCAAATGTATAAATGTATCGTAGAAAATCCATTTTCATACTTATTGTTTCGGCAACCTTGCTTTTTGGAGCGTGTAAAAGTACCAAACCATGCGATTGCCCAACTTTTGGCAAGTCAAACAAACACCGTAATCGTTAATTATCTTGCAAAGAAAATCAAGATTAATTATTTTATTTAAATTAATTCTAGATAATGAAAACAAATAAGTTTTTTTGCTTTAAATTTGTTGTTTTAAATCAGTCTAAATTCTAATAAGATATGTTGCTTACAGAATTAAAAGAAGGCGAGTTTGGCATTATAGATACCATTAAAAACGAAGACCTTAAACTTAAGCTCCTGGAAATGGGCTGTTTGCCGGGCGAAAAAATTTCGATAGACAGAGTTGCTCCTCTTGGAGATCCCATAGCAGTAAATGTTTTTGGTTATGTGCTTAGCCTTAGAAAGTCTGAAGCAGAAGCCATAGAAATATCTAGATTTCCAGCTTAGTTGCCTTTTTAGTGAAAGAAAAAATTAAAATTGCTTTAGTAGGCAATCCAAATAGTGGAAAAAGCTCTCTTTTTAATGCTCTAACCGGCCTTAACCAAAAGGTTGGTAATTTTCCGGGCGTTACAGTTGATAAAAAAACTGGGCATATAAATATTGATAGCCATAAAATTGAGTTAATTGATTTACCCGGCACCTACAGCATTTATCCACGTGCATTAGACGAAGAAGTAACTTTTGAAGTTCTTTGTGATCCAAATAACGAAGCGCATCCAGATGTAGTGGTTATTGTTGCCGATGCTACCAACCTCCGCAGAAATTTACTTTTTATTACCCAAGTAATCGACTTGAAAATTCCTGTGGTTTTGGCCATCAACATGATTGATGTGGCTGCGAAACAAGGAATTCTGATCAACTATGCACGTTTAGAAGAAATGCTTGGGGTTAAAGTTGTACCGATTTCCGCACGATTAAAAACAAATCTCCCCGCATTAAAAACTGCGATGGTTTCTTCTTTTGAGAAAATTCCGGAAGATACCATCAACTTCAATCAATACGCACCTGAAATGCTTGCCGAAATTCGTGGTTTGGTTAAAACAAACTCCGATTATGCAGCCTTTCAACTCATTCTCAATTTAGAAAAATACGCTGGAATAAGCGAATTCAAAAAATCGCTTTTCCAAAAAATTAGAGATGAGCATGAAGTAGCCTTCAACGAAATTCGTGCGAAAGAAACCTTAGATCGCTATTCTCACATCAGTGGGATTATGCGGGAAACATTTCAGCGAACGCAAGAACCCAAAGCAACGAGCATCACCAAGAAAATAGATAAGTGGGTCTGTCACCCAATTTATGGCTACATTATTTTTCTTGGAATGCTTACCATTGTTTTCCAAGCCATTTTTTCTTTGGCAAATTACCCCATGGAGCTCATAGAAAATGTTTTCAATTTTATGAGCAATTGGGTAAAAAACACTTTCCCTCCAGGCATGTTTACCGACTTGGTTGCCAACGGAATAATTGCCGGATTAAGCGGAGTAATTATCTTTTTACCTCAAATTGTGCTGCTTTTTGCATTCCTCACCATTCTAGAAGATACTGGTTACATGGCTCGTGTTAGCTTCTTGATGGATAAGATTATGCGGCGGTTCGGCATGAACGGTAAATCTATTGTGCCGCTAATAAGTGGTTTTGCTTGTGCAGTACCCAGTATTATGGCAACCAGGAACATCAGCAGTTGGAAGGAGCGCATTCTTACCATTATGGTGGTGCCGCTGATGAGCTGTAGCGCTCGTTTACCAGTTTATACCTTGCTTATTTCTTTGGTAATTCCAACAGAAAAGATTTGGGGTTTCATAAGCATACAAGGATTAATTCTTCTTGGTTTTTACGTTTTAGGATTTATCGCCGCAATAGGAGCCTCTTTCGTAATGAGCAAAATTATTAAGGAGCGGAACACCTCCGTGTTTATGTTGGAAATGCCGAGCTATCACAGTCCGAGGTGGCAAAACATTGGCCTTACCTTGGTTGAAAAATCGAAAGCATTTGTATTTGAAGCGGGTAAAGTAATTATTGCCGTTTCGGTAATTCTTTGGGCATTGTCTTCTTTCGCTCCTGGAAATAGGATGGAAGAGATTGAAGCCAAATATGCGCAGTTTGAAAGCAATGATACTATAAATGTGGCGGCATTAATTCAGAAAGAGCAGCTTGAAGCATCTTACGCTGGAATAATTGGCAGATTTATTGAGCCAAGCATTGAACCCCTCGGTTTCGATTGGAAAATTGGTATCGCACTCGTTACCTCGTTTGCCGCAAGAGAAGTTTTTGTGGGCACCATGGCCACAATCTACAGCGTTGGCAACGACGAACTAGATGTGTCTAGACTTACGGATCGACTAAAGGCAGAGGTAAACCCTAAAACGGGAGAACCGCTTTATAACCTAGCTACTGCCTTCTCGCTCATGATTTTCTACGCTTTTGCGATGCAGTGCATGAGCACCATGGCCGTAACCCTAAGAGAAACCAAAAGCTGGAAATGGACACTAATCCAAACCGGTTATATGACGGGGTTGGCTTATGTAGCGTCTTGGGTGGTTTATAATTTGTTGCGGTAGGTTTGGACGAACTTTTTTAGGGTAGGGGTCACTCGGTTGAAAACCCCACCCTGAGATATGTCATCTCGCCTACGACGGACTCCAAAACGTAATCCAAAATACGATTGGATATTAGATTTTTAAGTTTTGGGGATTTTGTCTCGAATCAAAAATGGTAATTACTTCAATTTCATTTTCTAGCTGATTGATTCTATAAAAAAGCGTAGTTTGTTTTGTAACAACACATTTATGAACTCCATTTGCTTTTTCAGACTTCGGACAGCTGCTTGGGTGGGTTGAAATTTGTACGATTTTTTCCTCTAACCTATCAAAAAAGTTATCGTAAACTTTTCTACCCCATTCAGCTAATAAATATTCAGCAAGAAGAAGTAATTGGTTTTCAGCTAATTCAGAGAAATAGACCTTCATCGGCCCACTTTCTTTAATATTTCTTTATAAGAAACTCGTTTACCTGCATCCAAATCGGCAATCCCTTTTTTAATATTTAATTGCTCAGATAAACTTAACTCGTCCCAAAAATCCTTTTGTTCACTGTTAACAAATGCTGCAACTTTTTCAATAAACTCAAGGCTTTCAATTTCCATGATGGTTTTTAATAACTTCAATTTAGTGGTTTGTAAATCCATTTGTTTTCGCTTTTAACAAAAATACAAAAAACAAGAGGTTGAAACCCATTTTATGTGTAT